>JAPLOJ010000302.1 GCA_026400795.1 Alphaproteobacteria bacterium | reverse complement strand
TACGCATGCTGAATTGGTGGAATACGCCAAGAGCAATCCGGGAGTGACCTTTGCCGGCACGGGCGGCGTGGTGCGTCTGGCGCCTGTGCTGTTTGCCGAACGCACCGGGATCAAGTTGGAAAACGTGCCCTATCGCGGCAGCACCCAGGCGCATCCGGACCTGATCGCCAATCGCGTGAACATCATGTTTGATACGGTGCCGGCAGCGCTGCCGCATATTCAGGCCGGTACCTTGAAAGCCATCGCCACCACCGGCGCGCGCCGCAGCCCGCAATTGCCTGATGTTCCAACCCTTGGCGAAGCCTTTCTGCCGGGTTTTGAGGCTTCAACCTGGGGCATGGTGATTGGCCCGGCTGGCATTCCCGCACCCATGCTGGCGAAGCTCAACGCCGATATCCGTGCTGCGCTGCAAGCGCCAATCGTGGTAGAACGCCACAAGACGCTAGGCGCTGAAATCACCTCCAACACGCCAGAAGAAATGCGCGCCTTGACGGAAGCCGAGATGAAGAAATGGGGCGACGCAGCACGCGCGGCGGGCATTCAACCGCAATAGAAGCCTGTGCAACTCGGGGATCGCGTATTGGCGCGATCCCCAACTGAAGGTCAGACCTTTTCGATCTCGCCCTCGCCATCTACCCAATTCTTGAAGCCGCCCAGATTGCGCACATTGGCATAGCCCATATCATGCAGCGTCTTCAGCACCAGCGCGGAACGCCCGCCGGATGCGCAATAGGCAACAATGGTCTTGGCGCGGTCGAAATTCGCATCATGCAGCGCGGACGCGGGATCAGCGCGGAATTCCACCAGGCCGCGAGGGATTGTCAGCGCACCTGGCACCTTGCCGGAGGCTGCGACTTCTGCCGGTTCGCGCACATCCAGGAAAACCACATCGGCGCGGCCAAGCAGGCCCTTCGCTTCATCGGCACTGATGCGCGGCACCACGGCTTCGGCGGCGGCAAGCATTTGTTGGACGGTCAAGGTCATGGATCATCTCTCCGTTAGTACGGCGCCATCATAGGCCGCATTCATGGTCATCGCACAAGCGTTCAGCCGCGCATGATCGCACTGCAAAGCGTTGGTCGGTGAAGACTTCGCAGGTCTTGAATTCAAGCGCCATGGCCTATCCCCTCGGAAAAGCGCAGCAGGTAGCCGTCCGGATCCTGCACCAGGAATTGCCGCACCGTCACCGAGCCCTCGCCGACGCGGTAGGTCTTCTCCTCGAGGCCGAGGAAAAGCGGCCAGCCCGCCGCCGCCAGCGCCGCCAGGATTGGCGCGATATCCTCGACCGCTATCTCAAGGTTGATCCCCCGCCCAAGCGGCGGTTCGAGCGGCGCCGTCACCCAGTCCCGGCCCGTGCCGAGTTGGTCCAGCATCACCCGCGCCGTGCCGCGCTGGATGCAGGCGAAGCCCTGCTCCGGACGGTCGAAGACCACGGCGAAGCCGCAGGGCCCGCACCAGAAGGCAAGGCTTGCAGCGAGGTCGCGCACCGAAAGCTCGGGGACGAGGTCGGCGGGATGCGTCGGGGGAGCCAAGGTCATGGATCATTTCTATCCGTGGGAAGGGGCATCAAGGGGCGCAATCAGTCGAATCCCGCAAGCCTCACCCGCGCAGGACAGCCCCCAGAAAGGCCGCCAACGCCGCGATTCCCATGACGCTGAAGGTCCCCATCATGCCAAAGACGCGAAAGCGATAATTTTCCGGGTCCTTCGCTATGCCCATGCCATGGGACAGGCGCGCCGTGACCAGCAGCGCCCCAAGCGCATGCAGCAGCCAAGGCCAGGCGCCACCCCATTCCGCCAGGATCAGCAGCAGCACCGCAAAGGGAACGAATTCCGCGAAATTGGCATGCGCCCTGATGGCGCGTTCCAGCGCGGCATTACCGCCCGACCCAAGTGGGATCCGCTCAGCACGCCGATAACGGATCACGCGAAAGCTGAG
This sequence comes from Alphaproteobacteria bacterium, assembly GCA_026400795.1. Classification (GTDB taxonomy): domain Bacteria; phylum Pseudomonadota; class Alphaproteobacteria; order Acetobacterales; family Acetobacteraceae; genus Neoroseomonas. The sequence continues at coordinate 36,038 of JAPLOJ010000302.1, read as the reverse complement.
CCATATGAAAATCAGCGTCAAAGGCAGGGTCCAGAAGGCGATGATCATGGCGGGCCGGGTTCCTTTTGGCTTTGGCGGGATGGGTCCTTGCCTTGCACCGACTAGGCAAAGGCGGTTTGCCCTTCGCGGTTTGATAAAACAAGCATTTCCATTCCCTGCCCAAACCGGCATAGGCTCCGATCCATGGCAGCACAACGAAACGCCCTTGTTCTAGGCGCCGGCATCATGGGGCTTTGCACCGCCTGGGCGCTGGCCCGCGCTGGTTGGCAGGTGCGTGTGATTGAACAGGCGCCCATTCCAAATCCGCGCGGCGCATCCGTGGATCAGCACCGGCTGATCCGCCACGCCTATGGCGCGCAGGCCGGCTATATGCGGATGGTTGACCCCGCCTATGCGGCTTGGGACATGATCTGGGCCGCGCTTGGCGCGCGGCATTACGTGGAAACCGGCGTGTTGGCGCTGGCCAATCACCAAGGTGGCTGGCTCGCCGAAAGCCGGGCTGCGCTGCGGTCCGATGGGCATGCTTGCGCTGATTTGGCGCCGGATCAGATCACCACGCGCTTTCCCATGCTGTCCGATACCGGCATCGCCGCCGCCTTCACCTTGCAGCGCGGTGGCGCGCTGCTCGCGGAACGGATTGTCGCCGGGCTCGCCGCGTTTCTCGCCGCGCAGGGTGTTGTTTTCGAAACCGCCGAGGTTGCCGCCGCCCAACCGGCGCGCAAAACACTGCGCCTGGCCAATGGCGCGGAACGCAGCGCCGATCTGCTGGTGCTTGCCGCCGGACCCTGGGGGCCAAAGCTGCTCGGCACGGGGCTGACTGGCCGCGTGGTGCCTTCTCGCCAAATCCTGGTGCGCCTTGAACCCCCAGCTGGCTTCCGCGCCGCCTGGGAAGCCGCGCCCATGCTGCTTGATCTGGCCGAGGATGGCGGGTTCTACGCCGTGCCCCCGGTGGCCGGCACCGCGCTCAAGATCGGGGATCACCGCTTTTCCCGCCAGGGCGATGCCGGGGCCGATCCGCGCGCGGCAACGCCCGCGGAAATCGAGGAAATCCTGGCCCTCGCCCGTCCTCGCCTGATCAATGCGGCGGGCTATCGCGTCTTGGGTGCCCAGGCCTGCTATTACGATGTGGAAGACCAAGAGGAATTCATCCTGGAAGCCGCCGCCCATGGCTGCTTTGTCATGTCCGGCTTTTCCGGCCATGGCTTCAAATTCGCCCCGCTTTTGGGTCTGGCCCTGGCCGCGGCGGCGGAGGATACTGCTCTCGCCCGCGCCCTGCCGGGTTGGGCCGCCGGGCGGGATGCCCCGGATCTGATTTTTGGCCTCACGCGCCTGATTGACCTGCCGGGCCTTACCAACGCAGCCGGCGCGCCTCTGTCAGCCGATGACATTGCGCAGATTGTGACTGAGGCCAATCGCTTCTGCACCGAAGCGCTGCAACCGAAAGCCCAGGAAGCGGATAAGCAGGGCGCACGCTACGCCAATGGCACGGTGACGACGCCGGCGCATTACCCGGCCTTGTACGACCAATGGCGCGAAGGCGGCTGGCAGGGCTTGGCGGCGCCGGTGGAACATGGCGGCCAGGGCCTGCCGCTCAGCCTTTGGACCGCCATGACGGAATTGGGCATGGCGGCCGATACCTCCTTCATGCTCGGCCCACTGCTGACGGCCGGCGCGATTGATCTGCTGCGCCATCACGCCACGCCGGATCAGGCGGCGCGCTGGTTGCCGCCCTTGATCGCGGGCGATTGGACCGGCGCGATGTGCCTGACCGAACCGCAAGCCGGCAGTGATTTGGGCATGCTGCGCACGCGCGCGGAACCGCTTGGCAATGGGCGTTATGCCTTGCACGGGCAGAAGATTTTCATCACCTGGGGCGAGCATGATTGTGCCGGCAATATCCTGCATCTGGTGCTGGCGCGCCTGCCGGATGCGCCGCCGGGCTCGCGCGGGATTTCGCTGTTCGCTGCACCAAAAATCCTGCCCGATGGCGCGCGCAATGCTTTCCGCTGCGGTGGCATTGAACGCAAAATGGGCATCCATGGCAGCCCCACCTGCATCATGTTGTATGAGGGGGCTGAGGCTGAACTGGTCGGCGAACCGCATCGCGGCCTGCAAGCCATGTTCGCCATGATGAATAACGCGAGGCTTGGCGTTGGCACCCAGGGTGTTGCACATGGCGCAGCGGCGCTACGGCTCGCGGAAGCCTATGCCGCGCAGCGCGTGCAGAATGGGCGGGCTATTGCGGAACACCCAGATGTCGCGCGCATGCTGATGGAAATGCGCGCGACCACGCTCGCGGCCCGGCTGATCATGCTGGAAGCGGCGGTGGCTGCCGACCGCGCCGAGCTGATGGGTGATGCCGCGGCCAGCACGCGGCTCGCGCTGCTGATCCCGGTGCTGAAGGCTTGGGCCACGGATCGCGGGGTGGAAACGGCGTCCCTCGGCGTGCAGGTGCATGGCGGCATGGGCTTCATTGAGGATACCGGCGCCGCCCAGGTGCTGCGCGATGCGCGCATTGCCCCGATTTATGAGGGCACCAACGGCATCCAGGCGATTGACCTGCTGACCCGCAAGCTCGCCCGCGATGGTGGGGCGGAGATGAGGAGCCTTATCGCGGAGATCGCCGCCCTGCCAGATGCCAGGCTGCGCGCCGCAGCTGAGGGGCTGGCCCGCACCACGGAAGCGGTGCTGGCCGAACAAGGTCGCGATGCGGAGGCTAGCCAATCGCTCGCGACTGCCTATCTGGATGCGGTGGGCTGGGTGCTGGGGGGTGCTCTTCTCGCGCGGGCGGCTGCGGCGGATGGCGCGGCTTACGGGGCGGTGGCGGATTTCTATCTGCGCCGGCTTCTCCCGCGTGCTGGGGCGCGCTTCGCGGAAATTGAGGGGGCAATGGCAGCCTAAGGGCTGACCAACCCCTTTGGTCGGCTCGGCTTTTACTTCCTTTTAGACATTTGGTACGGATAGGCCGTAAAGACAGATTGCCGGATGAACGCATCACCTCCCTCGCTCTCACAAACTCGTCCCCATGTTGCCGTGATCGGTGCCGGCCCCGGAGGCTTGGCTGCGGCCATGCTGCTGGCCTCCTCCGGCGTGCGCGTCACGGTATTCGAAAAGGATGCCGTGGTGGGCGGGCGGACCCGCACCGTAACCGCGCCCGGCGGCTACCGCTTTGATATTGGGCCGACTTTCTTCCTGTATCCGCGCATCCTGGCGGAAATTTTCGAAGCCTGCGGCGCGCGGCTTGAGGATGAGGTGGATCTGATCCGCCTTGATCCGCAATATCGGCTGATCTTTGAAGGTGCCAATCCCGTTTCCATTGAAGCGACGCCCGATCTGGCGCGCATGGAAGCGGAAGTGGCGAAGATCAACCCGGCCGATGCGGCGGGCGTGCGCAGCTTCATGGCGGAAAACCGCGTGAAGCTGGAAGCCTTCCGCCCCGTGTTGGAACGGCCCTTTCCTGGCGTGATGACCTATTTGGCGCCGGAAGTGATGAATGGGCTCAAGCATCTGCGGCCCTGGCTTTCGCTCGATCAGGAATTACAGCGGCATTTCTCGGACCCGCGCACGCGCTTGGCTTTCTCCTTCCAGTCCAAATACCTGGGCATGAGTCCCTTCCGCTGCCCGAGCATGTTCTCCATCCTGTCTTTCCTGGAATATGAACATGGCGTGTTTCATCCGCGCGGCGGGTGCGGTGTTGTGTCAGAAGCCATGGCGCGGGTTGCGGAAAGTGTGGGCGTAGATATCCGCCTGAACACCAAGGTTGATCGCATTGTCTTTGAAGGCCGGCGCGCGGTGGGTGTTGAAGCGGGCGGGCGGCTTCATGCGGTGGATGCGGTGGTGGTAAATGCCGATTTCGCGCATGCCATTCCGGGTCTGATGGAAGAAGAACAGCGCCCGCAATGGCCCGATAAGAAAATCGCCGAAGCGCGTTATTCCTGTTCCACCTTCATGCTTTATCTGGGCATCGAAGGGCAGCTTGATCTGGCGCATCATACCGTGCTGCTCGCGGAAGATTATGAGAATAATCTGGCGCAGATCGAAGCGGGGATTATTCCGCAAAATCCTTCGCTTTATGTGCAGGCCGCGGCCAGTACCGACCCTTCCATGGCACCGCCCGGGCATTCCACATTGTATATGCTGGTACCCGTGCCGAATCTTTTGGGCGGGGCGGATTGGGCGACGGAAGAACCGCGCTATCGGCGCCTTGCGTTGGACCGGCTGAAGGCGATTGGCTTGCATGATATCGAAAGCCGTATTCGGTATGAGAAAATCATCTCGCCGCAGGGGTGGCAGGATGAATATGCGGTTGGCTATGGGGCCACCTTCAATCTTGCGCATAATGTGCGCCAGATGATGCATTTCCGCCCGCGCAATCGCTTTGGCAAGGCGAAGGGCGTGTATCTGGTGGGCGGCGGCACGCATCCTGGCAGTGGCTTACCGGTGATTTATGAAGGTGCGCGCATCAGCGCGGATTTATTGTTGCAGGATTTGGGCATGACGCGCAGCGAACGCAGCCCAAGCCATATGCGGGCCAATGCTGGAGCATTTTCAAGCCAAGTGGACTCACTTGGCGGCTCGGAAAATGCGACCAAACAGTCTGCTGGCGACTGAGAAGGAGATGGCGTGATGGGTGCCAAGGTAATTGTCATTGGCAGCGGTTTGGGCGGGCTTGCTGCAGCCGCCACCGCGCAGGCGCGTGGGCATCAGGTCACGGTCCTTGAGCGTAATGCCTGGCTTGGTGGCAAGGCGGCGGTACTGAACATGCCATCACCCGATGGGCGCGGGAATTTCCGCTTTGATATGGGCCCCACCATCCTGACCGTGCCGCGCGTGCTGCGCCGTATCTTCGCCGAAGCGGGGCGCGATCAGCAAAAGGAAATGCCGCTGATCCGGCTTGATCCACAATGGCGTTGCTTTTTTGATGGCAGCAAGCAGATTGATCTGATCGAAAACGTGCAGGATATGGCACGGCTGATGGATGAATTCGCACCCGGTGGGCCGAACGGCGCGGGGTATGAAAGCTTCCAGCGCGTCGCCCGCCATTTGCACAAGGTTTCCGAGAAATTCTTCTTCTGGAAGCCCGTGGAAGGCATCGGCGATACGCTGAACCTTGGTGATAATTTCAAACCCAATGTGCTGCGTGATGTCATGGCGCTGCGCATGGGCCAGACGGTGGCGAAAGTCATCCGCGGCCATGTGCCGAATGAGCAATTGGCCCAGATGCTGGATCACTTCACGCAATATGTCGGGTCCAGCCCTTACCTTGCGCCGGCGGTGCTGTGCAGCATTGGCGATATGCAGGCATCCGAAGGTGTCTGGTATCCGGTGGGCGGCACGCGCGCCACCGCGGAAGGGCTCGCGAACCTCGCGGCCTCGCTTGGGGCTGATTTGCGCACGAATGCCGAGGTGACGGATATTGAGATTGTCGGCGGCGCGGTACGCAGCGTCACGGCCAATGGCGAACGTATTGCCTGCGATGCGCTGATTTCGAACATGGATGCGATTCGCACCTATACGGAATTGGTGAAGGGCAATGCGTCTCAGCGCTACGCCAAGAAGTATGAACCTGCCTGTTCCGGTATTGTGCTCTATCTCGGGCTCAATCGCCGTTACGAACATTTGGCGCATCATGATTTTGTCTTCTCCCGCGATGCGGAAGAAGAATTTGATGCCATCTATCGCAAGGGCGAACCGGCACCGGACCCCACCGCCTATCTGGCCGCACCATCCGGCACTGATCCTTCGGTGGCACCGGAAGGTGGGGAAGCGCTTTATGTGCTGGTGCATACGCCTTATCTGCGGCCGCATCATGATTGGTCCAAGATGTTCCCCGCCTATCGCCAGAAAATCCTGGATAAGCTGAAGCGCACGGCGGGGATGGAAGACATCGAAAGCCGCATTGTCTGCGAAAGCCAATTGACGCCGGTGGATATCCATAACCGCTACAAGGTGCTGAATGGCGCGATTTATGGCCTGGCATCGCATGGCTCCTTCACCGGCGCCTTCAAGCCGAGCAATCGCAGCAAGGCGATCAAGGGCCTCTATTTGGCCGGCGGCGCGGCGCATCCCGGCCCTGGCATGCCAATGGTGATGATGTCCGGCTGGATCGCGGCCGATGCTTTGGACCGTGATCTTGGCGGGCGCGGCATGTCCCCCGAAGCGGAATTGGCTGGCCGGCGAGAGGCCGATCTGCCAGCCGCGGCTGAATGACGACAGGCCAGGCAAAACAAGTGCCTGACCCGGTGGCGCTGCGTTCAGCGCGCCATCTGGATTTTTTCGATTTCATGTTCACCCGGTTTTTCCGCAAACATATGCGCGCGCTGCGGGTGGCGCGCTGGGGCCTGCCCGATTTGCCAGAAGGCAAGCCTGTGGTGATTTTCGCCAATCATCCTTCCTGGTGGGATGGCGTTGCCTTCATGCTGCTATGGAAGCGAAGGCCATTGAGAAATATCGCTTCATGACGCGGCTTGGCGTTTTCGGGATCGAGACCGGCTCGGCACGCGGATCAGTTGCGTTTCTGCGTGTGGTGGAAAAGGTGCTGGCTAATCCTGCGCATATTCTGTGGATCAATGCGCCGGGCCGCTTCAGTGACCCGCGCGAAAGGCCCGTGCCGATTGCGCCTGGCATGATCCGCCTGCCGGAAATCGCCCCCGATGCGGTGTTTGTGCCACTCGCGCTGGATTATCCGTTCTGGGGCGAACGCAAGGCGGAAATGCTTGCCGCTTTTGGCGCGCCCATCCCCGCTGCGACGTTGCTGGAAGCGCCGCGAGAGGCGCGCGGCGCCATGCTTTCCGATGCTTTGGCAGGCGTGATGGAAAAGCTCGGCGCCGATGCCATCGCGCGTGATCCGGCGGCGTTTCAAACCCTGGTGCAGGGGCAGGAAGGCATGGGCGGCATTTATCAAGCCTGGCGCCGCGCCAAGGCGCTGCTGCGCGGTGAACGCTTCGACCCCCGACATGAACAACGCGCGGAAACCGCCCCATGATTGAAGCCCTGCCTTGGATTGCGCTCGCCTTGGCGCTGTTTCCGATTGGCTTTGCGTTGGATAACCTCCGCCGCATGGTCAAGGCGCACGGGCCGGCGCCGAAGGATGCTTTGGTGTCCATCCTGATACCAGCGCGGAATGAGGAAGAGCATATCAGCGCCTGTCTAGATGCCGCACTCGCGCAAAGCGGTGTCGCGATTGAAGTGCTGGTGATGGATGATGGGTCAAGCGATCGCACCGCCGCGCTTGTGAATGCTTATGCCGCGCGCGATGCGCGGGTGCGGCTGCTGGATTGCCCGCCGCTGCCGCAGGGCTGGACCGGTAAGGTGCATGCCTGCGCGCGCTTGGCGGAAGCGGCGCGGGGGACGCATTTCCTGTTCATTGATGCCGATGTGCGCCTGGCGCGTGATGCCGCTGCTGCGATGTGCGGCCATGCCGCGCAGCAAAAGCTTGCCATGGTGACTGGCGTGCCGCGCCAGATAATCGGCTCGCTGGGTGAGGCGCTGACCGTGCCCATGATCAATCTGCTGCTGATCGGCTATCTGCCGGGTGGCGGACGGGCAGAGACAGAACGCGCGGAGCTTGGCGCCGCTTGCGGGCAATTGATCCTGTTTGAGCGTGGCGCTTACGAATCCATTGGTGGGCATGGCGCCATCCGCACGCTGTTGCATGATGGCTTGCAGCTTTCGCGCAAGCTGCGTGGCGCTGGTTTCCGTACCGAGATGGTAGAAGGTGTGAAGCTTGCCGAATGCCGCATGTATGACGGGCTGCGCGCAAGCTGGAATGGCTTCATTAAGAATGCGCATGAAGGCATGGCGACTCCGGTTGGCTTGCCCATTTGGACCACGCTTTTGGCCGGCGCGCATATCTGGCCCTTCTTTCTGCTGCCGGCTTGGCAGGCGGGGCTTGCCATTGCGCTGGTGTTCGCGCTGCGCGCCGCCATCACCTTCAAAACGCGTGAAGCCTGGTGGACCGTGCCGCTGCATCCCTTGGCCGTGCTGGTTGGGCTCGCCATTCAATGGACCGCGCTGGTGCGCGTGCTGATCGGGCGCCCTGCCGGCTGGAAGGGTCGCGCCTATTCCGCCAGCGGCGCGGCATGACGGCTGAAAGCGCCGCCTCCCGCGCGCCAACGCGGGACGCAGGGTCTGAGAATTTCCCTGTCGCGTCCCGGCTGCTGGCGCCGGAAATTCGCCCAAAGGTGCTGGGCTTTTATCGCTTTGTGCGCACCGCTGATGATATTGCCGATGACCCGGCGCTGAGCGCTGAAGAAAAGCTGCGCCGCCTAGCCGCGCTTGAAGCGGCCCTTGATGATCCCGCAACTGAAGACCCCGCCGCCACGGCTTTGCATGGCGCTGGCAGTGGCACGGATGAAGCGCAGCTGATGCTCTCAGCCTTCCGGCAAGATGCAACGCAGGCGCGGTATCCGGATTGGGCGGCTTTGGAAGATTACTGCGCACGGTCAGCCAACCCTGTCGGGCGCATGTTGCTGCGCCTGCATAACGAAACAAAGCCCGAGGCCATCGCCGCCGCCAATGCGCTCTGCACCGCTTTGCAAATCCTCAATCATGTGCAGGATCTGGTCCCGGATCGGCGCGATATCGGGCGCGTCTATATGCCTGAAGCCTGGATGGATTTGGCCGGCGGTGAGGCGCGCTTCTTCGACCCCGCCAATACCGAGGCGCGGCGCGCCGTACTGGATGCCGCGCTTGATCAGGTGGAGGAAAGGCTGGATGCCGCCGCTGCACTGCCGCGGTTGCTCTCGGCCAAGCGCCTGGCGCGCGAAAGTGCAGTGACGATTGCACTCGCGCGGCGGCTGCTGGCGCGGTTGCGCGCGGCGGACCCTGTGTTGGGGCGCGTTGCTGTATCGCGGCTTGATTTCCTGCATGGCTTTCGCGCGGCACTCGGCACCGGGCCAAGCGATGCGGCTTTGGTCAGTGCGCGGGTTGGGCGCGCGGGGTCTTCCTTTGCGCGCGGCATGTCGGCGCTGAAGGGCGAAAGGCGTCGCGCGCTTTGGGCGGTATATGCTTTTTGTCGCGCGGTGGATGACATTGCCGATGGCGCGATGCCGGAAGCCGAAAAGCGCCGCTTCCTGGCCGATTGGCGCGGCAAGCTCCGCGCGCCGGATTGTGCGCTTTCGCGCGAATTGGCGCTGGCGCGCGAAAATTTCGCGCTGCCCATCCAGGAATGCGAAGCGATGATCGCGGGGATGGAAACTGATTCCACGCCAAGCCTGCGCATTACTGATACCGAAGCGCTGAACCTTTATTGCCGCCGCGTCGCCGGCAGTGTCGGCGCCATGGCGGTACGGATTTTCGGCGCGCCGGAAGCAGCCGATTTCGGCCTTGGGCTGGGACGTACGCTGCAATTGGTGAATATCCTGCGTGATTTGGATGAGGATGCGCTGCGCGATCGCGTCTATCTGCCGCTTGATCTGTTGGCGGCTGAAGGGGTGGCCGATGCGCCCGCCGCGACGCTGATCGCAAGCCCAGGATTTGCCCGCGCCGCCGCACATTTGGCGCAGCAGGCAGAGGCAGGCTTCGCGCAAGCAGCAGCGGAACTGCGCCATCTGGACCAGCGCGCCCTTTTGCCGGCGCGTATCATGATGTGGGGCTATCAGCGGCTGTTTGAACGCCTGATGGCGCGCGGCTTTGGCTTGCCTCGGCCACGCCCGCGCCTGACGCGCGGTGAGAAGCTGCAAATGGCAGCCTATGCCATGGGGATCATGCCCATGCCGCAAGCCAGCGCCAGCCGCGCGTGAGCAGCACGGCCACATGCCATGTCATTGGCGCAGGTGTCGCGGGCTTGGTGGCGGCGCTGCGCCTTGCTGACCAAGGCCGCGCCGTGATGCTGCATGAAGCAACGCCTGTGGCCGGCGGGCGCTGCCGCGCGCTACCAGATGGGACAGATAACGGCACCCATGCGCTGATGGGCGCCAATCGGGCCGCGCTCCGCTTTCTGGCAGATATCGGGGCGCGCGAAGGTTGGGTGGAAGCGGAACCGGAAGGCCTGCCCGTATTTGACCTGGCTGATGGCAGCGCGCGGCGCATCGCGGCAAGCCCGCTCGCCTGGCGAGACCCCGCCAAGCGCCCGCCGGGCCTAAGTGCCTCTGCCTTTGCAGCGCTGCTGCGCCTTGCGTTGCCGATTGGTGATAGGCCCGTCGCCGAAGTCATGGCGGCGCATCCCACGCTGTATCGTGCGCTGATCGAACCACTCACGGTCGCTGCGCTGAATACGCCGGGGCATGAGGCATCTTCCGCGCGGCTTGGCGTGGTGCTGCGCCGGCTTGGGCGGCCAGGGGCGGGCGCGGTGCTGGTGGCGCGGGAAGGGCTGGGGCCGGATTTGATCTCGCCCGCTTTGGGCGCGCTGCAAAAAGCTGGCGTCACCACGCGATTCGGTGCGCGGCTGCGCGCCATGACGGAAGCGGAAGGGCGCATCATTGCGCTGCATTTCGGGGATGACAGCATATCGCTCGATCCGCGCGATCAGATTGTGCTGGCGCTGCCGCCTTGGGAAGTTGGGCGGTTGATCCCTAAGCTGCGCGTGCCGGAACGCCATGCGCCCATTCTCAACCTGCATTTTGCGCACCAAACGGCAGGGCCGGTGCGCTTCATCGGTGTGCTGGGGGGGCTGACCCAATGGGTGCTGGTGCGCCCGAGCGGGGTCAGCGTCACCGTCAGCGCGGCAGATGCTGAAGTTGAAGAACAGGCGCCGGATTTGGCGCCACGCGCCTGGGCGGAAATCCTCGCTGCGGCCAAGGGCTTTGGCTTGCCCGGTGATTGGCCGGAAACACCACCCGCGACGCGCGCGGTGAAGGAACGCCGCGCCACGCCGCGCCATGCGGTGGGCATGCCGCCGCAACCGCCGCGGCAGATTTATCGCAACCTGGTCCTGGCCGGGGATTGGACCTGGCCGCGCCTGCCCGCCACCATTGAAGCCGCCGTGCTTTCTGGTGAAGCCGCCGCGAAGGCCGTTCCATCATGACGCCCGCCGAAGCCCTTGCCGCCTTGCGCGCCGCTGAAGCGCGGGATGGCACGCCCAATCTCAAGCAACGCCGGGTGTTGCTGGCGGGCCTCGCGCGCGCCGTGATGGCGCGCTCGCACGAGATCATGGCGGTGCTGGATGCCGAATATGAAGGCCGCGCGCCAATTGAAACCTTGCTGGCAGATGTGCTGCTGGTCGCGGATATGGCACGCTACGTGCGGCGCAATTTGTGGCATTGGATGCGCCCGCGCCGCGTGAGCGTACCCTATCCTTTCTGGCCGGCGCGCGCGCGGGAAGAATTCGTCCCCAAAGGCGTGGTCGGCATCATGGCGCCGTGGAATTATCCGGTGCAATTGGCGCTGCTGCCAGCGATTGATGCCATTGCCGCCGGTAATCGTGTGTGTGTGAAACCATCGGAAGCGCTGCCACGCACCGCCGCGCTGATTGCCGATATTCTGCGCGATGCCTGGGGCGATGACATTGCGCTTTGCGTGCAAGGTGGCGCTGACATCGGCGCGGATTTCGCCGCACAACCCTGGGATCATCTGGTCTTCACCGGCAGTACCGCGACGGGGCGGAAGATCATGGCTGCTGCTGCGCCGAATCTTACGCCGCTGACGCTGGAACTTGGCGGCAAATGCCCGGTGCTGGTGCTGCCGGGGGCGGATTTGAAGCGCGCCGCACGCGATATCCTGGCGGGCAAAGCGTTCAATGCGGGGCAGACCTGTGTGGCGCCCGATACCGTGCTGCTGGTCGGGCATAGCAAGCAGGCCTTTATTGATGCCTGCCGAGGAAGCGGCATTGGCCTGCCGGACACGGGCGTGATCAATGCCGCCCAATATGCGCGGCTGCAGCGGTTGATGGCGGGCGCTAGCCTAACCCCACTGGCTGAAGACGGCCCAGGCCGGCGCATGGCGCTGCGGCTAGCCGAAGCACCGCCCGAAGCGCCGATCTGCCATGAGGAAATCTTTGGCCCGATACTACTTTTGCGCGAAGAAACTTCATTGGAAGAAGCACTCGCCTGGGTTGTGGCTCGTCCGGCATCGCTGGCGATTTATTTGTTTGGGGCCGATTCAAAGGAAGAAAATCAGATTTCGTCCCTGGCCCGGGGCAGCGCCATCATCGCCGGCCGCACAGTTGAATTCGCTGGCTTTCAAGCCTTGGGCTTTGGGGGATCTGGGGAATCCGGCTTCGGGCGGCGCAATGGTTTGGCGGGGTTTTTGGAATTCTCCCACCGTCGCGCCCGCGTACATCATGGGAAATTTTCCCTGTCGAGATTATTTGATCAACCTCGCGGAAAAGCTGTGGAAAGGTTAAAAAATTTTCTAGCCAAATAGATTTCTACGGTCTATATACATCCTATGGTTGTTTTTCTCCCATCTGCTCCCGTAGCAGAAACGCCTCGCCTTCGGTTGCGCTGCGTCGAAGGTCGCGATGCCCCGGCAATTGCGGAGATGATGACGGAAGCGATCAGCAAGCGATTGGCCTCCTGGCCGGTGCCCTTCTCCTCCCCCATGGCGGAAGAGAAAATCGTGGCGGCCCGCGGCGCCGCGGCCCAAAGGCGGTCTCTGCCGCTCGCACTGGAACGGAAATCCGATGGCGCGATATGCGGCTGGGTCAGCCTGATCTGCCCGCCTGGCGATGAACGGGTGGCGTTGACCACTTATTGGCTCGGCGAAAAATACCAAGGCCAAGGGTTGATGCGCGAAGCAGGCCCAGTCGCGGTGGAACTCGCCTTCAAGCATATGGATATTGATTGCCTGCGCGCGGCGGTGCAGCCGGATAATGCGGCTTCGCTCGCGGTCATTCGCCTATTGGGCTTTGACCCAATGGGGGAAGGGCGCATCTGGTGCCCATCGCGCGGTGTCGAGGAAACATGCTTTTGGTTTGAAAAGCCTCGGCCCATTGTGCCGGCCTGGGCGGCGGGTGCGGCAGTCGGCAAGCGCGATATGGTGCGGCAGGTTCCCGCCTGAAGCGGGGCGCCTGTCGGGCCATCTTTCGCATGGACGGCGCGCGATTTACCGCGTTACGCTCCCCTGAACGCGCTGAGGGCTGAGGCCTTCGGCGCGGCAATAAAAACCGGGGAGGAAATTCATGACAGCATCGCTTTCGCGGCGTCGCCTGATGATGGGCGGCGCGGCTTTGATTGGTTCCGGCACTGCCACCGGCGCCTTTGCACAGGGCGCCTGGCCAGATCGCCCGGTGCGTCTGGTTGTTGGCTTCACTGCCGGTAGCGCCACAGATGTGACGGGGCGTATCTTCGCGCAAAGATTCAGCGAAGCCTGGGGCCAGCCGGTGGTGGTGGAAAACGTCGCAGGCAATTCAGGCGCCATTGGTGTTGATCGGGTCGCGAAAGCGGCGCCGGATGGCTATACGCTGATGTGGGCCGCGAGTGCGGCCTTGACCCTTCTGCCAAACCTGCAGCGCCTACCTTTTGATCCCGTGAAGGATTTGGCGCCAATTCATCTTGCCTTCGCCATGCCATCGCTTTTTGTGTCGAACCGCGATTTTCCGCCGCGCACGATCCAGGAATTGATCGCTTACGCTCGCGCCAATCCCGGCAAGGTATCCTATGGCACGCCGGGCGTCGGTACGCCGCAGCATGCTGCTGGCGAGATGTTCTGCAGCCAGGCCGGCATCAAGATGGAACACATCCCCTATCGCGGCGCGAATATGGCCGATGTGCTGAATGGCAGTGTCCGGCTTGGCATCCAGAATATCGGCGCCGTGCTTCCCATGGTGCGCGATGGCCAATTGCGCGGGCTTGGCATCACCACGCTCCAGCGTTCAGCCAATGCGCCGGAAATACCAACGCTGGTTGAGCAAGGCTTCCCAGGTTTTGAGGCGAGTTCCTGGTTCGGCACCATGGCGCCGGCAGGCACGCCTCAGCCCATCCTGGATCGCGTGCAGGCGACATCGCGGGCCATTCTGGCGGACCCCGCCATGCGCCAGCGCTTCACCGGGCTTGGCCTTGATATTGTGGATGGCGATCGTGAGCAGATGCGCGCCAGGATTGCCGATGACATCAACAAATGGGCGCGGGTGATCCGCGATTCCGGCATCAAGCTGCAAAGCTGAAAAAAAATGGCGTGATCCGTTTTGGCGGACCACGCCATTTGCTTCAACGCAGCCCAGCGGCCAATTGTTCATTTACCTCAATCAGGAAGGAAAGGTCAGGTTCCGAGCTTTCCATTTCCCGCAATACGGCACGGCCCACATTCAGCATGGTAACTTTGGTTTGCTGCGGCAATTGGTTCGCCGGATGCCGAACGGAAGCTTCAAGGGCAATCCAAAGCCGACGATTATCCGCAATGGCACGGGCCCGCGCGATGCCATGTTGCCCTTGCACCGCCTTGAGGCTGCCGGTTACGCGAAGAACAATATCAGCTTCCTGCTCGCGCGGATCCAGCGCTTGTTGTGCCATCTGATAGGCGCGGCGCGCGTGCATCATATTCATGCCACATCCTCCGGTATGGAAACCGAAGCGACGGGGCTGAGGCCCAGCACAGCCGGCCCTTCTTTCCTCATGATCGCCGATATAGGCGGTCTGAAGCGCGAAATAGATGCGCCTGGCCGGGGTATTGGCCATATCGGGCGTCATCAATTGCTTGCCGAACAGGAAGCGCGCACGCGCCGTCAATTCAATTCGGGCACGATTGCGAAAGCGTATCGGGGCGCCGTTGACGATCATCATGTCGCCTTGGCGAAGTTCAAGAACTAGGGTTGACATTTTTGTCTCCCGCGAAAGTAGGCGGCCCCGCCTTGGGCAGGGCCGCCGCCTTGATTAACGGAACAGGCTCAGCAACATCTGCGGAGACTGATTGGCGATAGACATCGCCTGTGTGCCAAGCTGCTGCTTAATCTGCAGCGACTGCAGCTTGGCACTTTCCTTGGCCAAGTCAGCGTCAACCAAGGCGCCAAGGCCACCTTCCATGGCGTCCACCTTGTCCTTGTTGTAGCGGATCTGACTGTCAATGTAGTTGCTGTCAGACCCGAACTGGTTCAGGGCATCAGCGACGGCTGACTGGACGGTCTTGAAGTCCCCGCCATCGGCCAATGCGGCCTGCGCAGCGGTGACATCGGCTGGCGCTGCAGCCACAACAAGGTCCGTCGCGCCATCAATCGCCGTAATCGTGAAGGTATCGCCCGATTCGTTGCGCGTGGTCACGATATCGCCATCGGCCGTATCCAGGAGTGTCCGGCCGTTATAGGTGGCATCGGTGACGAAGTTCTGGATCTGAGTACGCAGGGCGGTATATTGGGATTCATACTGCGTGCGCTGATCATCATTGATCGTTCCGTCCGCTAGGCGCGTCAGGGTCTCACGGACCTTGACCATACTTTCGGAGACCTTATTGAGAGCGGCAAAAGTGGTATCCAAAACGCCCTTGGTGCCGCCAAGCTGTTCATTGGCTGCAGTCAAACCAGCGACATCCGCGCGAATGGCCTGGGAGACGGCAAAGGCGCCGCCATCATCCTTGGCGTCTGCGACGCGCATGCCTGTCGAGATACGCTTCTGTACAACAGAAAGCTGATCAGAAGTCTTGTTCAGCGACTGAAGCGCCACCATGGAGCCGAGATTGGTATTTACGGAATTCATAGCCATTGGGGTATTCCCCTTCCCATTCGTGACCTGTGCCCTAATGAAAGTGGCCGTGAGGTCTGGTTGCATCCGCTTCTTGCGAATGACGTGATAATGAGGGGAGAAATTGAATGATTGCTGAAAAAACGGGTAAATACCGTAGAATTTTCTCGATTAATGATTTAATTTTTCTGTTAGCGCAAAAAACCCTGTCGGATACGAGAAAATTTTGCAGAAATGAATTTTTGCCCGGCAAAAAATTAGCGAAGTGTTCTTCTTTCTCCACTGGTGGTTTACCTGTGGGCGGGATCACTTCGCCTATTTGCGGGAACAAGATTGATAAGGCAAATCAAGAACGCCGAATGACACATCAAGGAACTAGGGCTTTGTGGTCACGATCGCCCAACCACACCCTGCGCGGGCATCCTGGCAGGAGCAGTCATGCGAACGAGGGACCGCTATACCGAAAATTCGGCTGCGTGATTCGGCCTTCAGCTTGACCCAGCAGGCAATGTTACGCCCAATCGAACACGGTCTACAGGAAGCGCGTCAGGCTCAACTGCTGCGCCATTGCAATGGCACGATAAGAAGCTTCCAGTTGTGTGTGTGTTGTCTGGAAGGAGGTTATGGTTTTTGCCATATCCACTTCTTCTAGATTGCTCAGCTGAAGCGTCAGGATTGTGCTGACGCTTTCGTGGTGTGACGCCATGTTCTGCAGCCGGGCCTCGGTCACGCCAAGCGAGCCCCGCTCAAGGGCCAAGGCATCTACGGCGGAATTCAGCCCATTGCGGAATGTTGTAACAAAGGTCGTATAGTCATTGCCTAGCTTCGCTTTGTCAGGTGTCAAACCTGCAATGCTGGCCAAGCCGCGCAGCAGGTCACGGGCCCAGGAATCGGTCGTCTCCCCAGTGCTCTGTACGGCCGCATTGCGATTGGCTTTAATTCCGTATTCAACACGATCATTGTCATTCCCAAGGATGCTCACTCGATCCGGTGTGGCGCCGGCACCAGTGGAAAGGAAAACCGAGAAAGGCGTTGTACCCAAAGCATTGGATTGCGCCAAAGTCTTGGTGGTATTCGTAACACTTGTCACATTTGACCCGTCAAGCGAGGCAACCTCAGCTTTTATGGCAAGGCCCATGCCGCTTGTTGCGATTGCCTGCGGGTTTGGGATGGGCGGGTTACGGGAATCGGAACCACCGAAGAGATATTCACCATTGAACTGCTCGTTCAGTAGGGTCGCTACCTCGGCCATGGCGGCTTCAGCCTGGGCGGCCTGGATTTGGATTTCCTCGGGCTTGGCGCTCCCCAAAAGCTTGGCCGTGTTGGCTGTGAATTTCTCGGCTATAGCGCCGATACGATCCAAGACATCTTGGGAAACCCTGATCTTGGAAAGCGTCAGGTTGATCGTAGTTTGATAGGTTTCACGCCGACCGATATCGCCGCGCAGGTCCATGGCTTTCGGCGCATCCGAACCAACCGCTGCATAGGTTTTTCCCCTACGGCCAGTGGAAATCTGTTCACCAAGGACCGTAATGCGTTCGCGTAGCTGGGTCGCGTTAAGGCCGATCCGTGCGGTCAGATTGATACTGCTCATGGCTTACCGTACCGATTCAAAGAGAGTGGTCCACATGCTTTGCGCCGTAGTCATGACCCGTGCATTCGCGGCATAGGCATTCTGCAACTGGATCAGAGACGCCATTTCACTATCCACATCCACCCGGGACTCTCGGTTGAACCGCGCCTCCAGCCCCTCACTGAACTGCTTTGCTGTTTCAAGTGCGCTGGTTGCTGCCGCGCTGTCAGCGGTTTGGGAAGCTGTGACCAGCGCAGTGTAATCCTCAATGGTGCGCAGCGATCCAAAGGGGCTGGAAAGCGTCCCATCCGGGCCGAGACCGCTTGTGGCAAAACCGCCCCAACTTGCGCCCGAAGCACTTTTCTCACCGAAGGTATTAATTAGGATGCGGTCGATCAGGGTCACAAAGCCGGCCGGGCCACCCACGGGGTTTGGCGTGAAGCTTGGTGGCCCCGTAAGTGTTTCCGTACCATCGCGCAGCAGCCGGATGTCGGCACGTACCGCAGAATTAATCTGAATCCGATTGGCGAGGCCGATTTGCGCGCTGCCAGCATAGGCCAGATTGGGATCAGGAACGGTCCCGTTGGTATCGGTGAAAAGCCGCAAGCCCTCCGCCCGGAAACGGTCAGCGAGTTCGGCAGCCGCAACGTCAAGTTCTGCCTGATAGCGAGGCAGGGTCTGATCACGGAGGGTGATGGCCTCCCCCAGCTTTCCACCGATCAATTGGCGCGTGACATCATTGCCATTGATCGTGATGGCCGGAATCGTGCCCGACCCACCGTAAAAATTATCCGGCGTAATGACCGCGCCTGATACCGAGAAGACATCCCCTGTTTTCTGAAGTGGAATGGTGATGCCGCCCGCGCCCAGAAGCAGAATGCCACCATTAGCCTGGCGAATAGGCTTCACTTCTAACAGCTCACTCAACCGGGCAAACGCAGTATCAAGCTTATCTTCAGCATCGGCAGTAGGCGTGCCAGTGCTGGTACGCTCCACAACGTCGTCTCTCAGCACAGCGATTTCGCGTAGCGTCGAATTGATCTGCGCTAATCTCTGCACAATTCCATCATGTGCGGCCTGGCGGGTTTCCCCGACCACCCTGGCGACATCATTGAAGCGCTGCACAATGCTCTGGGCAGTATTCAGCACAACGACCTGTTGTTTGACCACCTGAGAGGGATCGAGCCGGAGTTCGACAAAGCTGGTGCGTAGTTTGGAGACCAGATCACCAAGTGATTCACCTTTTTCCGGGTCACCATGGGCTTCATTGATGCGCGACAGCACTGAATCACGCAATTCCGCAGCAGATTTAGCCGAACGGCGCTTGTTCATTTCATTCGTAAGCGCGGTATCCACTTCACGCATCGGGCCAAGGCTACGTACGCCCATACCCTGTCCGCTGACGGATACGGCCTCCGCGACGATGCGCTTGCGCGTGTAGCCTTCGGTTTCGGCATTCGCCACATTATCCGCTGCGTTGGACAGGGCCCGCTGCGTATGCAGCAGTCCCGATCGTGCGATCAGCAGGGCGGCGTCAATGCTCATGTCTCAGGGCCAATCAATGATGGTTCATGCGGCCTTAGCGCCGCATGTTCAGCGTTTCCTGCAAAAGCTCGTCTACTGTGGTGACGATCTTCGTATTCGCCGAATAAGCGCGCTGCGCCAGAATCAACTTCGAAAATTCGGTGGCGATATCCACATTAGAACGCTCAACCGCGCGCGTGGAAAGAAGCCCTGCACCATCTTCACCGGCTTCCACAACGCGCGCTTCGCCGCTTTCCGTGGTGCGCAGGAAGGCCTGGCCGTCCAGATGGTCCAGCTTGTCCGGATCCTTGAATACCGTCACCGGCACTCGCGCTACAATGCGGGACTGACCATTGTCATAATTGATCCGCACATCGCCATTCTTCTGCGTTGTGACCGAGGAGAAAGAGCCAAGCGGGATACCATCTTGTTCGAAGCTATTGACGCTGAGACCACTTGCGCCGGTGGAGGCAAATTGCGTAAGCCCGCCCGAGACACCAAAACTACCCAGATTGAGCGTCATGGTCTGGAGGCCCTGGCCAAAATCAGCCTTGAAGGTGACCGTTGCTGGTGATCCAGCCGCTGCGGCAGTCCCGGTGACGGTGCCAGTAGGGGTCGTAAACTCGGCGAGCGTGCCGTCCGGCTGATCCACCGCACCATCTTTGCCGAATAGGATGTTAATGCTGCCAAGCGCCGGCGTCGTCGCCTCCGGCGAATTAATGGATAGAGTCCAAGTGTTATCAGTAGTCGAAGCTGATGGCGCAAAGCTCAGCGTCAGCGCGCGGGAACGGCCCAACGTATCAATCACTTGAATTGACGTGCTTTGGTTGGTGGTGCCACCCGCAGCAAGATTGCCGGTGAGGTTAAGCTCCTGCGTCGGCGTCGGGGTAAAGACATCTTCCTTGACCTGAATGGGCGTAAGCTGTGTCTTGTCCACCACGCCATTGGTGACTGGCCAACCCTGCAAGGCATAGCCCGAGCCATTCACCATATAGCCTTCGCGATCGCGGTTGAAATCACCTGCGCGCGTATAGAAGTTGCGCGCATCGAAGTTTTTTGTGCCATCCGCATTCGTGCCAACCGGCAGCGCGGCGGTGAAGAAGCCTTGGCCGGAAATGGCCAGGGCAAGCGGGTTTTCCACCTGCTCAATCGTGCCTTGCACCTGGTTGGTGAAGTCGGGTCGCGCCAGCACGGTGCCAGGGCGATGCGTTTCGGAATTGCTTTCCGAGATATAGGAAACGAAATTCGTATCCGTCCGCTTGAAGCCAACCGTTTGTGAATTGGCGACATTATCCGAAATATGTCCAAGCGCACGTGATTGGGCATTCATCCCACTCAGCGCAGTATTCATGGAACTGTATAGAGACATGGCACATTCTCCTGCCGAAAATTTTCGACGACGTGACGAAAGTTGAATCAATCAACGGTCTTTCACGCAAACGCCATGCCAGCCAAACCATGCTCCGGGCCGGGAAAGCCTGGGGCAAATCCCGTCACTCCAGGGCAAGTATTGCGCATTGAGCGGCAATTCCTGCCGCATCACGCGCCTGAAAGGCTGGCCCGGCCCTTGCTGACCTTTGCTGGCCGAGGATCGTCCTGCGGTTTGGCCACCGGCTTTAGGCTGGCGCTGGGCGGGGACGGGGCCGGAAACTTCGGCCGAACCTGTGATTTGGATTTTTGAATGTTGGAAACAGCTTCTGCGCCCCTACCGATGCCTGCTGCCAGCGCTGCGTCTTCTGGTGCAGCGCGGCCTGCTTTGAAGGATGAGGCGGGCTTTCAGGGACGGTTGCGTGAGGCGCTTGACATGCCGGCGCCGGAAGAAAAAGCCGCGCAGGAACCCCCACAAGCCAAACCCGCAGAACGCCCATTTCAAGAAGCCGCTAAGCCGGAGGCCGAGGCCGAGGCGGCGGCATCGCATCTGTCTGCCGCGGGTGAAAAAACGGCTGACGCGCCAGCCGAGTTGGCTGCGCCGGAAGTGCCATCATCTACGCCATTGGTGAGCGCGGCCGCCCTTCCCCAAGGCGCATGGAGCCTGCAAGCCGCGACGCCGCAACTCGCTCAGGAAATGCCGGGTGGGCAGCCCGCATCCGTGCCGGCCACTGGCGCCCTTACGCCGAATGGCGTGGCACAAATTCCCTTGGGTGAAGCGGAAGCGGAGGCCAAAGCTCAGCCTGTTCTTACGCCTTCGGCCCAAGCGCTGACATCGAATTTCGCCGGCCATGGCACGCCGGAAGGCGCCGAAGCGCAGCAGGAAAGCCTTGTCGCCGCCCTAGCCACAGCGCCGGGGCAGATGGCCGCGCAGCAGGCCGGTCAGACGCCGCAAACCCCAAGCAGCGCCCGCAAGGGTGCGGCCAGCGCGAAGGACAACGCGATTGCTGCCAGGGATAACGTGGCGCAGTTCGAAAAGCAGGCCACTTCGGCGGCGCTGCTTGCCCAGGCCCTTGCCACCACCGAGGCAGCGCCCGCGCTGAACATCATCATGGCCGCGGAAGGGGCAGAGGCGCGCTTCAGTCTGGTCAGCCTGGAAGCGGCCAAAACTGCCGGCACCAAGACCTCAGGAGAAGGGCGTGCGGATGGCCTTGCTCTTCAGGCGCCTGGCTTTGCATTGCCCGATGGCACGCTACAACGCACCGATGCGCCGCTGACAAGCGCCGTGGCGCGGGACATGCCCGCGCCCCCGCCCGCGCGCCAACTTGCCCCGGTGGTGGTTTCGCTCGTGCTTGGGCGCGGGGATGAAGCGCTGACCATCGCGCTTGACCCCGGAGAGCTTGGCCGGGTCGAAGTCAGCATCGGTCAGGGCAAGGATGCCGGGCAAGTCCGCATTGTGGCGGAGCGGCCCGAAACCTTGGCCCTGCTACAACGCGACCAGCGCGAATTGGACCGCGCCCTGACCCAGGCTGGGCTTGGGGATGTGGCGCGGTCGCTTTCCTTCTCTCTCGCCTCGGACCAAGGCCGCCAGCAGCATCACGGAGCTGCGCATCAGGGGGGGCAGCGCTTCCCCGGCCAGGCTACCGGGCTTGAAGCCGAACGCCCCTTGGCACCCATCTCCAACCAGGCGCGCAGCGCCACTTCCCTGCTTGACATCGCTGTCTGAACGGAAACCGAACCATGTCCGCTTCCATTTCCACCCTGTCCGCCAATGCTGCCAGCAGCACCGCGCAAAGCCCGCGGCTTGCTGGGGATTTCAACACCTTCCTGAAGCTGCTGACCACGCAGATCAAGAATCAAAGCCCGACCGATCCGTTGGACACCAACCAGATGACCAATCAATTGGTGCAGTTTTCGTCGGTTGAACAGCAAATCGCCATGAACCAGAACCTTCAGCGCTTGATCAACCTGGAGCAAGCGTCTCAGCTTACCGCCAGCGCGCCGCTGATCGGCCAGAAGGTGGAGGTAGAGGCGGATCAGATCACCCTGCAAGGTGGCACTGGGGCGCTGAGGTTGCCCGCGGCTGGTGCCTCGCAAATGGCTCAGGTCACCATTCGGGGCAGCGGCGGTCGTATCATTCGCCAGGATACGGTGCAGCTTGGCAGCGCAGCCTCCAACTGGTCCTGGAATGGCAGGGGCACCGATGGCGCCTCCGTGCCGGATGGCGCCTATAAAGCCAGCGTCACCGGGTTTGGCGCCGGCGGCAAGGTTGAAGCGCTTCCCTTCACCACGGTCGGGACCGTAACCGGGGCCGAGCGGGCAGGGGGTGATCTGAAGCTTATTCTTGGTCAATTGCAGTCCAGCTTCGACAAACTGCGGAGCGTTCGGAGCGGAAGCTAGCCTACCCTGGCGCCAAGCGGGGATTGCTGAACCGAGACGAAAATGTGATAAAATAAGGGCTTTTCGGCATTTTCATCCAGCGGGCGCGAACAGGACATTCGCCTGGACATGTCTGGCGGGTGGATGCTTGGCAGACACGTTCTGCGCTTATGCCGGCCTTTTCCGGCCATCCGTAAGGCTGCGGATCGGGCCCAAGCTTGAGCGATATCATGGGATTGTATAATTTTTTCAACAGAAAGCCCTGTTTGTAATTTTTGACAAAATGCCACTTTTATATTTTTAGTTTCTATTACGGAAATTTTTGCCTATTATGGGGTAGCAAGGACAATCCAGGTGTGGGTTTGGCCCATGGGATGCCTGGAATAGAAGGTTCGGGGTGATGGGGAATTTCGGCGCTCAATTGCGCGCCTTGGGGCTTTGGCGTTTGGGAGCCTTGGCTGGCACGGCAATGCTAGTGCTTGGGCTAATGGTCTGGCTTGTGGTTCGCGCTAGTCAGCCCGTCATGGGGCTTCTGTACGCCGATTTGGAACAGCGCGATGCCGGGCAGGTAATCGCGGCGCTTGACCGCGCCAAGGTTCCGTATCGCGTTGAGGGTAATGGCACTCGGATCATGGTCCCAGATGACCAGGTGGGGCGGGTGCGGCTTTCGCTTGCGCGTGAAGGCCTGCCAGCGGGTGGTAATGTCGGCTACGAAATCTTTGACCGCAATGAAAGTCTGACCACCACACCCTTCCAGCAGGACATGAATCGTGTGCGCGCCATGGAAGGTGAATTGGCACGCAGCATTGCCTCCCTAGCCGGGGTGCGCGCGGCGCGCGTGCATCTGGTTCTGCCGCGACGTGAAGCTTTTTCGCGTGAACGCGGCGATGCTCAGGCTTCCGTGATGCTGACCATGCAGGGCGCCCAGCGTCTTGATCGGGAAGCGATCCAGGCCGTGCTGCATCTGGTCTCCACTGGCGTTCCTGGGCTGCGGCCGCAGAATGTTTCCATTGTTGATTCCCGCGGGGCGCTTCTGGCGCGCGGCGGTCAGGCATTATCCGGCCCGGCGGCGGCGGCATCTCAAGATGAAATTCGGCGTAGCCAGGAACTGCGTTTGGCGCGTTCTGTTGAGGAAATGTTGGAACGCAGCCTTGGCCCGGGGCGGGTGCGGGCCGAAGCCTCCGTGGATATGGATTTTGACCGCGTCCAGATCACGGAAGAACGCTTCGATCCCGATAATCAGGTGGCGCGCAGCCAGCAGAGCGTGCAGGAAAACTCGCGTGGTTCAGAATCGGCGCCGACAACGGTGCAGAACAACCTGCCTGGCAATGAAAACAGCCCAGGCAGTACACAGGAAAGCCGACAGGAAGAAACCACCAATTTCGAAATCGGCCGCACCACGCGCAGCACAACGCGTGATCAGCCTATTGTCCGACGCATCAGTATCGGTGTGCTGGTGGATGGCGTTTGGGAACCCCAGGCCAATGGTGCGCCCCAGTACCGAGAGCGCTCGGCCGAAGAACTGGCGCGGATCGCCACCTTGGTGCGGAGCTCCGTTGGTTTCGATGAACGCCGGGGCGATAAGGTAGAAGTGGTGGCGATGCGCTTCGCCGAACCACCCTTGCCGGTGGATACTGCTGAACGCAGTTTCTTCGATATCGCCTTCACCTCATCCTCTGTCGCGCGCATCATCGAAAGTGCGCTTTTTGCCCTGGTTGCGCTGATCGCCATTCTGTTGTTGGGGCGGCCAGCGGTGCGGCGTTTGGTGACGCTGGCCAAGCCGGCACCAGGTGGCGCGCTTGCCGGGGCGGCGGGTGGTGCCGCACTTACCGGGGCTGGCGGCGGCTTGCCCGCAGTGACTGCAGCTGGCGGCGCTGAACAGGATGGTATGGTGACGCTGTCCATGGTGCAGGGGCAGATGCGGGCTTCCTCCATCAATCAGATTCAGCAATTGGTGGAGAGTAACCCCGAACAATCGCTCAACGTCATCAGACGCTGGATTGCCCCACCGGAGGAACCGGCATGAGCGGCAAGATGACCGGCCCGCAAAAGGCCGCGACCTTCATGTTGGCGGTGGGTGAGGAACATGCCTCCAAGCTTTTCGCCATGATGCATGAGGATGAAATCCGCGATATCTCTCAGGCCATGGCGAGCCTTGGCACCGTGTCGGCGGTGGCGGTTGAGGAACTGGCGCGCGAATTCACCGATTCAATCGGCCAGACCGGCAATCTTGTCGGCTCATGGGAAACCACGGAACGTATGCTGCTGCGCACCCTGCCGCGCGAACGCGTTTCGCAGATCATGGAAGAAATCCGCGGCCCAGCCGGTCGGACCATGTGGGACAAGCTCGGCAATGTGAATGAGGCTGTGCTGGCGAATTACCTCAAGAACGAATATCCTCAGACCGTTGCAGTGGTGCTGACCAAGGTGAAGTCCGAACATGCGGCGCGCGTGCTGTCCATGCTGCCGGAAAGCTTCGCCATGGAAGTGGTCATGCGCATGCTGCGGATGGAAAGCGTACAGAAGGAAGCGCTTGAGGGCGTTGAAAAGACCCTGAAAGCGGAGTTCATGTCCAACCTCGCGCGCGCGCAGCGCCGCGATGCGCATGAAATGATGGCGGAAATCTTCAACAACCTGGACCGCCAATCGGAAAGCCGCATCCTGGCCGCGCTTGAAGAACGCAATCGCGACGCCGCTGAGCGTATCCGCGCGCTGATGTTCACCTTCGATGATCTTGTGCGCTTGGATGGCATGGGCGTGCAGGTGCTGATTCGCAATGTGCCCAAGGAACAATTGCTGCTGGCGCTGAAGGGCGCATCGGAAGCATTGCGCGACCTTTTCCTCAAAAACATGAGCGAACGTGCCGGCAAGATGTTCAAGGAAGACCTTGCCGGTCTTGGCCCCGTCAGGCTGCGTGAGGTGGATGAGGCGCAGGCTGCCGTGGTTGTGATGGCGAAGGACCTTGCCGCCCAGGGTCAGATCACGCTCCAGGAAGGGCGTGAGGACGAGATGGTGTATTGATGTCAGACGGCTTTGTTCCCGTCACGCGTGTTGCACTGAAACGCGATTTCGCGCCCACGTCGCTGATCGAGGCGCTGGACGCAGCGCGGGCGGAGGCGGCCCGGATGCCGCCGCCACCGCCCGAACCTGACCCCATGGAAGAAACGCTGCGCGCTGTCGCGGCTTCAGCGCGGGAAGATGGCTTCGCCGCCGGCCGCGCTTCCATGACGCAGGAAGCAGCGCAGCGCGCCGGGGAAAGCCTGGCGCAGATCGCCAAAAGCCTTGCCGCGAGCCAGCAAGCCTCGGCGGAGATCGCGGCTGAAGCCAGCAACGGCGTGGCGCGCGTGGCACTTGCCATGTTGGATGCGGCTCTGCCGGGCCTTGCCGCCCAGCAAAGTGCGGCGCTGGTTGCCGATTTCGCCGAAAGGCTGCGCCCGGCATTGGCCTTTCTGCCAGAGGCGCATTTGTATATCGCCCCAAGCCTGATTGAGGATGTGCGAGCGCTGGTGGCTGATCTTGCCGTCACGCTGGTGCCGGATGCAGCGCTTGCGCCGGGCGATGCGCGCGCTATCTGGCAGGGCGGTGGCGCCGAATTTGATATCGCTGCCCGCCGCGCCGCCATGGCTGAGGCACTCAATGCCGCCGGCCTTGGCCTTGAACCCACACTTCAAAAGGGCTGACCTTGCGCCGGCCCGTCACCCGAAACAGGCCAGCTCTCGGAAGGCCCAAGCCCTAGGATAAAATGAAATGAGTGGATCGGATAATTTTGAAGCCATGGCGCCGCCGCCGCAGGACCAGCGCCCGGCAGCCCCAACCGGCACCATGCGCGACCTGGATGCGGTTTATGACATTCCCGTGCAGATCAGCGCCGTGCTGGGCCGCGCCACCATGCAGGTCAGCCAACTGCTGAAGCTTGGCCGCGGCGCCGTGGTGGAACTCGATCGCCGCCTGGGTGAGGCGGTGGACATCTACGTCAATAACCGTCTGGTGGCGCGCGGCGAAGTGGTGATGGTGGATGATAATCGGCTTGGTATCACCATGACCGAAATTGTGAAGTCAGACCGCGGCGGGTGATATGGCGCGGGTACTGATCATCGGGTCGTTGGAAGCGGAACTCGGCCAGGCGGCGCGCATTGCGGTTGCGCGTGGCGCGCGTCTGACGGTCGCCGAAGGGGCGGCAGCCGGGCTTGCGAAACTGCGCGCGGATGGCGCTGATCTGGTGCTTTGTGATGTGACGCATGATGTGGGCTGGCTGATTTCCTGCCTGGCGGAAGAACGCATCGCCTGCCCGGTCATTGCCTGCGGCCGACCCAATGATGCCGAAGCCGCGGTACGCGCCATTCGTGCCGGCGCCAAGGAATTCCTGCCGCTGCCGCCCGATGCGGAACTGATTGCCGCCATGCTGCAAACCGTGGCGGGTGAGGCTGAAAAGCCCGTCGTCAAGGACCCGTCCATGGTGACGCTGCTGGATCGCGCCACCCAGATTGCGCGGGCCGATGCATCGGTGCTGATCACGGGGGAAAGCGGCACGGGCAAGGAAGTGCTGGCGCGGCATATGCACGCGGCATCGCGCCGCGCCAATGGCGCTTTTGTCGCGCTGAATTGCGCGGCGCTGCCGGAAGCGCTGCTGGAAAGCGAATTATTCGGCCATGAGAAGGGCGCCTTTTCCGGCGCCGTTGCGGCGCGCAAGGGCAAATTCGAACAGGCCAATGGCGGCACGCTGCTGCTGGATGAAATCGGCGAAATGGATCCCCGCCTTCAGGCGAAGATCCTGCGCGCCATCCAGGAACGCGAAATAGATCGCCTGGGCGGTGGCGCGCCCATTCGCATTGATGTGCGTATCCTGGCCGCCACGCATCGTGATCTTCAGGTGGAAGTCGCCAAGGGCCGTTTCCGCGAAGACCTTTATTTCCGCCTGGCCGTGGTGCGGCTCCGTATTCCAGCGCTCCGTGAAAGGCTGGCTGATATCCTGCCTCTCGCGCGCTATTTTGCTGAACGCTATGCCCAGGCGAATGGCTTGCCCCATCGCCTGCTGACGCCTGAAGCTGAAGCCATGCTGTTGCACCATCCCTGGCCGGGCAATGTGCGCGAATTGGAAAACGCCATTCATCGCGCCGTGCTTTTGGCAGAAGGCAGCGCGATTGGTGCCGATGCCATTGAATTGATGACGCCCAGTAGCGTGGCTGCCATGGCGGCCCCGATCACGGCCGCCATGCCAGAAGCTTCACCGGCACCAATGGCGCCGGCACAAGCTGCGGCCACGTCGCCCGCGCCCCGCAACGCTGCGGCGCTGGTTGGGCGCCGGATGGAGGAGGTGGAGCGGGAATTGATCCTGGAAACTCTCTCGCACTGCCTGGGCAATCGCACGCGTGCGGCGGAAATGCTCGGCATTTCCATCCGCACCCTGCGCAACAAACTTCATGAATACCGTGCCGCAGGTGTTTCGGTGCCGCCCATTCCAGGGCAGATGCCGGCAACGGCCGTGGCTGACTGACGCGCGTGTCGGAAACAATCGTCCCATCCTGGTTACGCCGGGTTCAGCCCGGGAATGACGTGTCGCTGGCGCTTGGCGTCGCGCTATTGCTTGTTGTTCTTGTCGTCCCGCTACCCGTGCTGCTGCTCGATCTTGGATTGGCGATTTCCATCACGCTTTCCATCCTGGTGTTGATGACTTCCCTGTTTCTTCGGCGCCCGCTTGATTTCACGTCCTTCCCGACACTGCTGCTGCTGACAACGCTTTTGCGGCTTTCGCTGAATGTGGCGACCACACGCATCATTCTGACCCATGGGCATGAGGGGCCAGAATCCGCCGGCCATGTGATTTCCGCCTTCGGTGGCTTTCTCATGGGTGGCGATGTGGTGGTGGGGTTGATCGTCTTCTTCATCCTGCTGATCGTGAATTTTGTTGTCATCACCAAGGGCAGCGGGCGCATCGCTGAAGTCGCGGCGCGCTTCAGCTTGGATGCCATGCCCGGCAAGCAGATGGCGATTGACGCCGATCTTTCGGCTGGGCTGATTGAAGAAAATCAGGCCCGCGCGCGGCGCAAGGAATTGGAGGCGGAAACTGGCTTTTATGGCTCCATGGATGGTGCCGCGAAATTCGTACGCGGTGACGCCATTGCGGGGCTGATCATCACAGCGATCAATCTTATCGGCGGCATTGCGATTGGCATCGGCCGCCACGGCATGGGCTTTGGCGACGCTGTGACCAATTTTTCGATGCTGACGGTGGGCGATGGGCTTGTCACGCAAATCCCGGCGCTGCTGGTCTCCGTCGCGGCCGGCATCGTGGTCACCAAGGGCAGCACGGAAGGCACCGCGGATCAGGCGCTGGTCGAGCAATTGGCTTCAAGCCCGAAGCCGCTTGCGATTGCAGCCGGCGCTTCGGTCATTATGGCGCTGATGCCGGGTATGCCCTTTCTGCCCTTCCTGGCGCTGGGCGGGGCAGCGGGCTTTGCCGCGTGGCGACTGACGCAAGCGCAACAGCAACGCGAAATCGCGGCACGCAGCCCCCCCTTGGCCACGCCGGAAGCCGATCAGCCCATCGCCGAATCGCTCAAGATGGATTTGCTCAGGCTGGAATTGGGTTATGGGCTGCTGTCACTCGCGGCCGGCGATGCGCCGCGGCTTACGGAACAGATCAAGGGCCTGCGCCGTTCCATCGCACAGGAAATGGGTTTTGTGCTGCCATCTGTCCGCATCCAGGACAATCTGGCCATGCCCTCCGACACCTATGTCATCAAGGTGAAGGAGATTGAGGCCGGGCGGGGGCAATTGCGCAACCCCATGCTGCTTGCGATTGATCCATCCGGTGGTTTGCCCGATATGGCCGGTGAGCGCTGCACCGAACCTACCTTTGGTCTGCCTGCACTCTGGATTGATGAAGCGCAGAGGGAAGAAGCGCTGGCGCGTGGGTGCACCGTGGTGGATTGCGCGGGCGTAGTCGCGACCCACATCACGGAAATCGTCCGTGAATTCATGGCCGAACTGCTCTCCTTCGCCGAGACGCAGAAATTGCTTGATGAATTGCCGGCGGAACAAAAGAAGCTGGTCTCTGATCTCGTGCCGCAGCCGATCGGCGTGGGCGGGGTTCAGCGTATTCTGCAAAGCCTGCTGGCCGAACGGGTTTCCATTCGTGATCTACCGACGATTCTGGAAGGCATTCAGGAAGCCAATGCCGCCGGCGCGCGGACCGTTGCCTCCATCCTCGCAATCGTGCGCCAGCGCCTGGCGCGACAGCTTTCCGATGCGGCGCGCGGGCCTGAGGGCTACGTGCCCATGATCACGCTCTCGGCCGATTGGGAAGTGGCCTTTGCCGAAGCGCTGATTGGCCCGGCTGATGATCGGCAGCTTGCCATGGCGCCGTCCAGGCTTTCCGATTTCATGCAAAAGCTGAGAGAGGTTTTCGATCACGCCAATGGCATGGGCGAACAGCCTGTGCTGGTCTGTTCGGGCGCCATTCGCGCCCATGTGCGCGCTATTGTGGAACGCTTCCGCCCCGCGACACCCGTGCTGGCGCATACGGAAATTCATCCGCGCGCACGCATTCGCACGGTAGGGTCGCTCTGATGGTCTGGGCCAGGCCAATAATGCCTGCCGTGCGAAAGGACGGCTGAACCATGCGGCTCAAGCTTTTTCATGGTGCCAATATGGCTGAAGCCGTGGCGCAGATCCGCGCGGAACTCGGCGCTGATGCCATCATCCTGGAACAACGCCGCACCCGCCGCGGCGTAGAAGTCACCGCGGCGCTTGAGCCGGATGAACTGATCCTGATTCAGCCCCTGGCAAGCCCGCCGAATGTTGCGCCGCCCAGCCCGCTTGATTTTCACAATATCCCGCCACGGCTTTTGCAGGCTCTAGCCTCCGCCCCCCTTCCGCAAAGCTTGGCGGAGGCGTTGGCCTTTGCGCCATTGCCGCCTGGGCGCGAACGGCCCTTATTGCTCGCGGGCCCACCTGGTGCGGGGAAGACCTTGACCACGGCTAAGCTCACCGCCCGCATGGTACTGAGTGGCACGCTACCGCTGGTCATCACCACGGATGTGCAGCGCGCTGGCGCGGTGGAACAGCTGGCCGCCTTCACCCGTGTTTTGGGCGTAACCCTTGCAGTTGCGCCCAACCCCGCCACCCTTACCAAGGCGCTGGCCCATAAACGACCCGACCAGCCAGTACTGATTGACACTGCCGGCTGTAATCCATTCAACGAAGAACAGGCACAACAGTTGCGCCAGTTGATGGTGCAAGCTGCGGCGGATATGGCCCTAGTCCTTCCCGCAGGGCTTGATGCTTCCGAATCCGCTGATTTGGCCCGGGCTTTTGCGGCGCTTGGCGCGCAACATTTATTGCCGACGCGGCTTGATGCCGCGCGGCGGCTGGGGGGCATCCTGATGGCCGCGAAAGCAGGGTCACTTGCGCTTACAGAAGCGGGAATTGGTCCAGAAGTTGCTGACGGTTTAGAACCCTTGACGCCGGAGGGCTTGGCAACGCGGCTGCTCTCTCCCCCCAAGCGTTTGTCACAGGACGGTACATCGAATACCGATGAGGAAATTTCTTGATGTCGCAGGCTAATGTCGCGCAACCAGTTGGACGAATGATCGTGGTCGCGTCCGGCAAGGGCGGTGTCGGCAAGACGTGGTTTTCGATCAGCCTTGCTCATGCGCTGGCGCGCACGGGGCGGCGCGTATTGTTGGCCGATGCCGATCTTGGTCTCGCCAATATTGATGTGCAGCTTGGCATCAAGCCCGAACGTGACCTTGGCGGCGTGCTGGCAGGGAAAATGACTCCGGCCGAGGCCGCAACCCGCCTTCCCGATGCTGGTTTTGATGTATTGGCGGGCCGTTCCGGATCAGGGGCGCTGGCGTCTCTCAGTGCGGCGGCTATGGAGGCATTTTTCGCGGCACTTGGGACGGCACGTCAGCAATGGCAGGATGTGGTGGTGGACCTTGGCGCCGGGCTAGATCTGCCGCAGCGCCGCATCGCTGCCGCCGCTGATCTGCTTCTGGTCGTGGCGACCGAAGAACCGACAAGCCTAACGGATGCCTATGCTGTGATAAAGCTGCATGGCCTCGATAATCCAAAGGGTGTCTCTCGTGTCGTGGTGAATATGGCCGAGGACCGCGCGAGTGGTCAGCGCACCTATGACACGCTGCGGCGTGCGGCAAGCGTGTTCCTCAAGCGTGATATTCCGCTCGCCGGTATCATCCGGCGCGACGGAAAGGTGCGCGATGCAATCCGCCACCAGGTGCCCATGCTGACCGCCTACCCGAGTTCAGCCGCGGCGATGGATGTTGAAAACATTGCCCAAGCCTTGGTTTGATCTGCGGATTTAGCCTTGTGTGCGCTAGGGCCTGTTCGGTTAACATTCGTTCACCAGGCCTGCACCAGACCTCTGTTCGGTCGGATGCCACGGGTTGCCAAGTGATTCCACTTGAAGGCTCGGAAAATGCTTTAAGGCCGCGTGAGCGCGCCCGCGATCTGCGACAGCATTTCGGAAATGCGGAAGGGCTTTTGCAGAAAATAGAAATTCTCAGTCACGACCTCTCCGCTCAGCGTGCCTTCCGCATAGCCTGACATGAGCACGATGGGCAGATCAGGATTGGTCTCTCGCAGGCGGCGCGCGAGGGTCAGGCCATCAATGCTGCCCGGCATGGCGACATCCGAAATCACCAGATCGGGCTTCAGCCCGGCGGTAATGGCACCAAGCGCCGCTTCGCCATCTTCCACCGCCGTTACCTCATAGCCCGCGGTGGTGAGCGCGCGGGTCAGAAGCCGATGCAACGGCGCTTCATCTTCCACCAGCAAAAGCCGCCGCCCGGCGCCAATGGCATGAACGCCCGGTGTATGGGCCACCGCATTATCCGGCTCCGCCGCAACGCGCGGAAACCACAGGCGAAACCGACTACCCTCTCCGGGGCGGGAGCGTACCGATACATGCCCGCCCGATTGCCTGAGAATACCAAGCACGGTCGAAAGCCCAAGCCCTGTGCCGCCGCCATCGCGTTTGGTGGTGTAGAAGGGCTCGAAGATGCGCGAGATCAGCTCCTGCTCCATCCCCGCACCCTCATCCTGAACTTCCAAGACTGCCCAGGGACCAGGTGCGATAGTGCCGCCCTGTGCCGGTTCCGGCGCTTCAAGGTCGCGGCTTGTGACGGAGATATGCAGCTTGCCGCCCTGCGGCATGGCATCGCGTGCATTCACCGCCAGGTTCATCAGCGCCTGGTCAATATGGCTTGGGTCCACGCGCGCGCAGGGGCCGGGCCGTTCAAGATCAAGCGTGATCGGAATGCGCCGGCCCAAAAGCCGCGCGAGCAGCGGCGCCATGCCATCCACCGCGCGGTCGAGTGCGACCACGCGCGGTTGTACTGCCTGGCGGCTGGCAAAGGCCAAAAGCTGGCGCACCAGCCGCGCACCGCGACCGGCGCTGTCCAATATCTGGCGCAAATCCTCGGCCGTCGCGGCATCCTGCCCCCGCGCCAGCGCGGTTTCCGCCGCGGCACCCACGGCAGCCAGCAGATTATTGAAATCATGCGCGACACCGCCGGCAAGCCGCCCCACCGCTTCCAGCCGCGCCGCTTCTTCCAACTGCGCCTGGCGCCGCCGCCGCGCCGTGATGTCCAGCACGCGGAGCAAGGCCCCTTGCTCCCCACGCAGGGGGCGGCAATGCACCTCCACCGCCGCATCGGGGGCCTGATCCGACGCGGCGAGCTGCGCTTCCACCGCGGGCGGGGCAGGGGGGCCGGCCAGGGCTACGGTGATGATCTGGCGCACCGCATCCTGGCTGGCGGCCGCGAAAAGCAGCGCGGGGTCGCGCCCCGGTCCCGGCGCCGGGCCATTGGCGCAAAGTCTTTCCAGCACGGCACTCGCCGCCCGAATACGCCCTTCCGAATCCAATACGGCAAGCCCGGCTTCTTCTTCGGATTCGAAAAGCCGGCGGAAGGAATCCGCCGCTGCTTCGCCGCGTCCGCTCACGCCGCTGCCCCGGCGCGGCCTCGCAAACGCCAGACATAGGCGATGATTTCGGCGACGGCCTGATAATGTTCGGCCGGTATTTCGGTGTCCAATTCCAGCTTGAACAGCGCCCGCGCCAAGGGCGGATTGGACACCAGCGGCACATTGGATTCCTCGGCCAGCGCTCGGATGCGTGCCGCCACCGCTTCCGCCCCCTTCGCCACTACCTTTGGTGCGGCTTGGGAGTTTTCGTCATAGGCAAGTGCTACCGCGTAATGGGTCGGATTGGTGATGACGACGGCAGCCTTCGGCACAGCTGCCATCATGCGCCGGCGCGCCCGCGCCATACGCAGGCTCCTGATCCGGCCCTTGATCATCGGATCGCCATCGCTTTCCTTCACTTCCTCACGCAATTCCTGGCGCGTCATGCGAAGCTTGTGCAGATGGCGAAAACGCACCACCAGGTAATCCAGCACGGCAATCCCCGCGAAGGCGATCATGGCTGCGATGAACAGATCCATCGAAGCGCTCACCATCATGCGCAGCAGGTCACCCGGCCCAAGTGAAAGTGCCGCGCGTAATTCCCGCGGATCGCCCAGCGCCCACCAAAGCGCAGCGCCAACCACACCAAGCTTGATCAGCGTGCGCAGGAATTCGATGCCACCTTCAGGACCAAGCAGGCGCTTGATGCCGGAGCCGGGATTAAGGCGGGAAAATTGCGGCTTTAGCCCCTTGGCCGAAACCAGTCCGCGGCTTTGCAGCATGGCGCCGGCGATGGCGCCGATCATGCCCATAACCATGACGGGCAACACGGCAAGCAGGCCAAGGCGCATCATCTCGGTCGCGACAAGACCAACTTGCAATTGATGTCCGTTTTCCAAGACCCCGCGCATGCCGCGCATCAATTCATACCCAAGCGGCGGCAGGCCGAACATCATGCCGACCAGCGCCGCGCCAAGTGCCACGAAGCCGACCACTTCGCGCGACATGACGATCTGGCCTTCTTCCCGCGCCTTTTCGATACGCCTTGCGGTGGCTTCTTCTGTCTTGTCCTGGCCGCCTTCCTCGCCGCCACCCGCGCTCGCCATGGCTCAACGCACCCCAGGCAGGGCGAGGAAAGTCTCCCGCGCGATACTGGCATAAAGTCCGAGCATGGCTGGCAATAACAGGGCCAGCAGCAAAAGGCCAAGCACGATTTGCCCAGGCACCACCAGGAAGTAGATCTGCACCTGCGGCGCGATGCGCGCGAGCAAGCCGAAAGCGACATTCAGCACCACGGAAAGCAGCAGGAAGGGCGCCATGAGTTGCAGGGCCACGATGAAGCTTTGCCCAACCGCCGCTGCCATGGCCTCAGCGCCCGGGCCGGCCAGGAAACCCTGGCCCACCGGCAGCACGGCATAGCTTTCCGCCAAGGCGCGGAGCGGCAGGGCGTAAAGCCCGCTGCTCAGCAGCAGCACCACCGAAATCAGCGCAAAAAACCGCCCAGTGACGGCATTCTGCCCACCGATGGCCGGGTCCGGCACCAGCATCTGCGAAAGCCCAAGCAGTAGCGCAAAAAGCTGCCCGGCCATGTTCATGGCAAGGGTGACAAGCCGGGCAAGGCCGCCATACCAGACGCCGATGACGATTTCGATCAGGGTCAGACGCAGCATTTCGCCCACGGAATCCGGCGCCGCCGGCAAGGATGGCGACAATACCGGGTAAAGCACCATGACAAGCGCAAGCCCAAGCCCCAGGCGGATATTGGCGGGGATTTCCTGTTCACCCAAGCCAGGCATCAGCATCACCACCGCACCAATGCGCGCGAGCATCAGCACAGCGCGAAACACCATATCGGGCAGGGCGGCCAGCCATTCCGCTTCGGTCATCTCAGGGCCTCGAACCCACCTGGATGATCATGTCAAACAGGGTTTGTGCATAGCCGCGCAGCACCCCGGTAAAAAAGGGGGTCAGCAGAATAAGGGCAATGGCCAGCGCGGCCATTTTCGGCAGGAAGGAAAGGCTTGCTTCATTCACCTGGGTCAGCGCCTGGAACACGGCCACCACAAGCCCCACGACGAGCAACAGTATAAGCAAAGGCCCGCCGATTTGCAGAGTGACCCAAAGCGCTTCCCGGCTTGCTTCAGCGATGCCGCCCATCGCCCCGCCTTTCCCTGCTCATGCTGAACACCCGCTTGGGCGGTCAGATCGGCATGCGCATCACTTCCTGATAGGCCGATACGACACGATCGCGCACCGCGACCGCCGTTTGAAGGGTGAGTTCCGCACGCCCCACCGCCACGACCAAGTCGGTGACGCTGCCTTGTCCTGTCAGGCCGCGCGCCGAAGCGGCCTCGGCCTCTCGGCTGGTGGTAACGGCATCCTGTACAGCGCGGGACAAGGCTTCGCCAAAGCTTGCGGTTTCGCCGCCGCCGATGGCGGTGGCAGCGGCAGAGGGTGCCGCCACATTGGCGCGATAGGCTGCGGCGGCGCCGCCCGGGGTCAGGGGCAGGGGCATTAGCGCAGCGCCTCAATGGTGCGGGTCAGCATGCCGCGAGAGACTTCAATCACTGAAAGATTGGCGCTGTAGCTGCGTTGCGCTTCGCGCATATCCATCACTTCGATGGTAGAATTCACATTCGGTGTCTTGACATAGCCCTGGCTATTCGCCGCCGGATGGGTGGGGTCATGGCGCGACGGGAATTCCCCTTTGGTGGTGC
>JAPLOJ010000274.1 GCA_026400795.1 Alphaproteobacteria bacterium | reverse complement strand
ACACGGTCAATCTTTTCCAGTTTCTTGACCCGGCTTTGCACCTGCGCCGCGTGAGAAGCGCGGGCCTTGAACCGTTCAATGAATTTTATTTCCTTGGCCAGCATGGCTTGCTGTCGCTCGAATTGTGCCTGCTGCTGCTTTTCATTGAGCGCGCGCTGCTGTTCATAAAACTCGTAATTGCCCGCATAGGTGGTCAGTGAACCCGCATCAATTTCAATAATCCTATTGACGATACGGTTCATGAATTCCCGGTCATGGGATGTCATGAGCAGCGCGCCATCATAGGCGAGCAGGAAATTTTCCAGCCAAATAAGACTTTCCAGATCAAGGTGGTTGCTTGGTTCGTCCAAAAGCATGACATCAGGGGCCATCAATAAAATGCGGGCCAAGGCCACGCGCATTTTCCAACCGCCAGACAAGGCACCAACATCGCCTTCCATCATGTCCTGGCTGAAACTGAGCCCCGCCAGAACTTCACGCGCGCGGCCTTCCAGCGCATAGCCGCCCAATTCCTCAAAGCGTGCCTGCACCTCACCGAAGCGTTCAATCAGTTGGTCCATCTGATCGGCCTGATCCGGATCACCAAGCGCGATTTCCAGCGCCTTTAATTCGGCTGCCACTTCGCTGATGGCGCCCGCGCCATCCATCACCTCGGCCACCGCGCTGCGGCCGGACATTTCCCCAACATCCTGGCTGAAGAAACCAATGCTGAGGCCCTTTTCGGCAATCACCAAACCCTCATTCATCATGCGGAATAGCGTCGTCTTGCCGGCACCATTCGGGCCGACCAAGCCAATTTTCTCGCCCCTTTGCAGCGCGGCAGACGCCTCAATGAAAAGGATCTGCCGACCGTTTTGCTTGCTGATGTTATCTAGACGAATCATGAAGGCTCTGCGTTTCTGAAAGGGGCAGGCGCCTTATAGGGGGATTTCGCGCGAGGGCCAGACTGTCTTGCCCCCGGGCATAACCTCAGCTTGGTTCAATCCCGGCGCCGCGGATCAGCGGCTGCCACTTGGCGGCATCAGCGGCCAGTTGCGCGGCGAAGGCGGCTTCCGTGCTCGGCCAGGCTTCCAGGCCACGGCGCTGGAAATCCGCGATCACCGATGGATCAGTCAAAGCGGCGCGAATTACCTCACCAAGCCGCGCGCGAATGGGGGCGGGGGTGCCGGCGGGTACGACAAAGCCATCCCAATTCAGCACCTCAAAATTCGCCAGCCCAGCTTCGATCATGCTCGGCACATCGGGCAATTCGCGCGCGCGGGTTTTGGTGGCGACACCCAAGGCGCGGATGGTGCCGGCCTGCACATGGGTCAGCACCGTGCCCATGGGGGAAAAGCCGAAATCATGCTCACCCGCAACAAGGGCCAGCATTTGCGGCCCGCCACCACGATAGGGCACCGGCACAGTGCGCGTGCCCGCGATATGGTCAAACAAAATGCCGCAAAGATGCCCGGGCGAACCCACGCCGCCCGTACCGTAGCTGATCGTCTCGGGCCGCGCCTTGGCGGCGGCGATGATATCAGCGACCGATCTGAAGGGCCGATTGGCGGGGCAGACCAGCACATTCACGGCGTTGAAGATGGTGGAAAGCGGCATCAGATCCGTCATGGGATCAAAGCCCATATTGCGCACCAAAGCGGGATTGACCGCGAGTGTACCGATATTGGCCGAACCGATGGTATGCCCATCAGCTGCGGCGCGGGCCACGGCTTGCGCGCCGATATTCCCGCCGGCGCCGGCGCGGTTATCAATCACCACCGGCTGACCCAAAGCTGCCTGCAAAATAGGCTGCATGATGCGCATGGCGGCATCCGATGCGCCGCCCGGCGGGAAGCCCAGGATGATCGTCACGGGCCGGCTGGGTGCCCATGTTTGCGCCGAAGCGGCGCCGGCATGGGCGAGAAGGCCGGCACCAAGGCCAGCGAGGAGGCTGCGTCTGTTCATGGGGGAATGGTGCAGCAATTCCCGCGCCAGTCCAGCAAGAAAACGAACCGCCGCAGGAAAAGCTTATCGCCGCCCCGCCGCCGCCATGATTTCCGAACGGCGCTGAATGGCCCAGCCATAATTATCGGGCCACATCTTATTGCCCGGGTCGCAGCCGAGGCTCTCGGCTGCCTTCAGTGTCCAATAGGGATCGTACATCAATTCGCGACCCACTGCGATCAAATCAGCGCGGCCTTCCTGCAAAATCGCCTCCGCGTGGTCGCGGGCGATGATCACACCAACCGCCATGGTCGCCACGCCAGCATCACGCCGCACGCGTTCCGCATAGGGCACCTGGAAGCCGGGCGGGCGTTCGGCACGGGTGCGGAGCGGCTGGCCTGAATCATTGGCGCGGAAGGCTGGCGCGCCCGAAACACCACCCGCCGAGCAATCCACCACATCCACCCCGCGCGCCTTAAGCTCCTTCGCAAGCACCACGGAATCATCCAGGCTCCAGCCTTCAGCGGTGCCATCCACGGCGGAGATTCGGAAGAACAGCGGCAAATCAGCCGGCCAGGCGGCGCGCACCGCTTCGGTCACTTCCAAGGCAAAGCGCATGCGCCCGGCAAGGTCCCCGCCATAGCGGTCATTGCGCTTATTCGCGATGGGCGAAAGGAAAGCCTGGATCAAATACCCATGCGCGCCATGAATTTCGAGCACGCGAAACCCTGCCTTGGCAGCACGCACGGCAGCGGCGGCGAAGGCCTGCACGGTTTCCTGGATTTTCGCTTCAGTCATGGCGGTTGGCGCGTGCCAGCTTGGCCCAACCGGTTCCGATGTTGGCCCAAAGCACTCCCAAGGGGGCGAACCCGTCGCGGCATCTTCGGCGCGGAGCGGCGTGCTGCCCTTCCAGGGCGGCTGCACGGAAGCCTTGCGCCCGGCATGGGCGATTTGAATGGCGGGGACGGAACCAAAGCCGATGATGGCATCCACAATGGGGCGATAGGCTTCTACCTGCGCGTCATTCCAAAGCCCGCAGCAGCCATGGGTGATGCGCCCTTCCGGCGCCACCGCAGTGGCTTCAGTGAAGACCAAGCCCGCGCGCCCGCGCGCAACCGCGGTCAGGTGCGAAAAATGAAAGCCATTCGCCAGACCATCCTTGGCCGAATACATGCAAAGCGGCGAAAGCGCCACGCGATTGGGCAGCGTGACGGACCGCAGCGTGATGGGCGTGAAAAGCAGGGGCATGGACATGCGTGGCTTCCTTGAAGGGGGCTTTGCCGCTAGTCTGGTTGTATGACGCGGGCCGTCAAGCCTTGGTGCTTCGTTAAGCGCCGCGCCCCCCAAGAAGGATTGTGCCATGACCACAAGACGCGCTGCCCTTGCCGGGCTTCTTGCCTTTCCTGC
>JAPLOJ010000065.1 GCA_026400795.1 Alphaproteobacteria bacterium | reverse complement strand
TGGTGTTGCCGGATCGCGCGCAATTGCTGCATCGGCTGGATCGCGCACGGCGCTGGTTGGAAGGCACGCAATATGCCTTCGTTGAAGCGGAAGATCATGTGGATGTGACCTGCCCCTGGGGCAATCGCATGCGCTGCCATAGCCCGGATGCCGAAAAGCTCGGCCGCATCACGCTCGGCATGCCTTATGTCGAATTCGATGTGGCCCCTGGTACGCTGCCTGGCATTGCACGCTTCTATGAGCAGATCATCGGCACCAGTACGGCAATGCGCGATGGCCTGCTTTATGTGCGCGTGGCGCGCGAGCAATTCCTGATCTTCCGTGAAACCGACAAGCCGCAACCCGCTTTTGATGGCCACCATGTCCAATTGGCCTTTGTGGATTTCGGCGGCATCTATAACCGGCTTAATGAACGTGGGTTGATTTCGCGCGAAGACAGCGCGCATCAATACCGCTTTATCAAGGTTGTGGACCCGAATGATGGGCGCGTGCTGTTTGAAGTGGAACATGAAATCCGCAGCATGACGCACCCCTTGTTTATGCGCCCGCTGGTCAATCGCAATGCGGCGATCAGCAATAATTACTACTCCGCCGGCAATGAAGCCGCCGTCGCCGCCATGCCGCCGGCCTGAAGTTGTTTGGTCGCATTTTCCGAGTCGCCAAGCGTCTCCGCTTGGCTTGAAAATGCTCAGTCGCTACTAAGCGCCGCCCCCGCCGCGAGTGGCGCGAGCGGCGCGGCGAGCGACACCCCCGCCCCCAGCAGCAGCAGAAAGGGGGCGGCGGAAAGCCCGGCGCTGGCGGCTTCAATCGCTGCCGCGCCGAAAATCACCGCCGGAATCGCGAGAGGCAAAACAAGCAAGGGCAGCAGCACGCCGCCCCGCCTGGCGCCGAGTGTCAGCGCCGCGCCCAAAGTGCCCAGCAGCGACAAAAGCGCGGTCGCCAACGCCAGGGCCACCATCGCCACGCCCCAGGCTTCCACTGGCAGGTTCAGCATCGCTGCCGCGATGGGGGTCGCCGCAATCAGCGGCACGCCCGTGGTCAGCCAATGGCCCAGCGCCTTGGCCGCCGCCAGCACCCCGCGCGGCAGGCCAGAGAGCAGCAATTGATCGAGCGAGCCATCCTCAGCCTCCGCCCCGAATAGCCGGTCCAAAGGCAAAAGCGCCGCAAGCAGTGCCGCTGCCAGCAAGGCGCCTGGGGCAAGGCGGGAAAGGGTTTCCGGCGCCGGCCCGACGCCAAAGGGAAAAAGCGCCGCCACCAGCACAAAGAACAGCACGGCAGCGAGCGTATCGGATGGGTGGCGAAGCGCGAGCTTCCATTCGCGGCCCAGCACGGCCAGAAATCCACCGAACACGCCGCCGCTCATAGCTTCAGCTCCTGCGCATCTGGCAGCGGCAAGGGCAAATGGGTCGCGGCTAGAATGGCGCCGCCGGCGGCGCGGTGGCGCGCCATCAGCGTCCCAAGACGCGAAACGGAAGCCGCATCCAACCCAAGGCTTGGTTCATCCAGCAGCCAAAGCCGCGCCGGCGCCAAAGCCAGCCGCGCCAAGGCAAGGCGCCGCCTTTGCCCGGTGGACAGCACCCGCCCTGGCAAACCCGCCAGGGCGCTCAGGCCAAGCGCCTCCAAGGCCGGCGTCACCTCACCACCCCAAAGCGCGGCATAAAAGGCGAGATTTTCGGCCACCGTCAGCGCTGGCTTCAAGGCATCCTGGCTGGAGATATAGCGCAGCCTCAACGCATGGCCGGCAGGGTCCGAACGCGCGGGCGTGCCTTCCAGCACTACCTCCCCGCCCGCCGCCGGCAGCAGCCCGGCAAGCACGCGCAGCAAGCTTGATTTCCCAGCGCCATTGGCCCCGGTCAGCAGCAGCGCGCCGCCCGCCGGCACGGAGAAGCTGAGCCCAGCAAAAATCGCCCGATCACCCCGGATGCAAGCAAGGTCCAGCACGTCCAGAATGGGTTGCCCCGACGCCAAATTCCGCCCCCTCGCCAATGGACCATCTTCAGTCTCCATGCTTTAAAGCCGTGATTGGCGCGGTCACGCAAGGCCAGCGCGCTTGAGGAAGGGTAATCAGCCATGCGGATGATCGGGCAAGACAGCCTGAAGACTCGTCGCACGCTCAGTGTTGACGGCAAGACCTATCATTATTTCAGCCTGCCCGAGGCAGCGAAGAGCATCGGCGACCTTACCCGCCTGCCCTATAGCCTCAAGGTGCTGCTGGAAAATGTGCTGCGCTTCGAAGATGGCCGTTCCTACACGGTGGATGACGCGAAGAAGATCGCCGAATGGGTGAAGGAAGGCCGTTCCGATAAGGAAGTGCCCTTCCGCCCCGCGCGCATCCTGCTCCAGGATTTCACCGGCGTGCCCGCCGTGGTGGACCTTGCCGCCATGCGCGATGCCTTGCTTGGCCTGGGTGGTGACCCGCGCAAGGTGAACCCGCTGGTGCCTGTGGATCTGGTGATTGACCATTCGGTGATGGTGGATGTCTCCGGCACTGCATCCTCGCTCAAGCAGAATGTGGATATTGAGTTTGAGCGGAATGGGGAGCGTTACGAATTCCTCCGCTGGGGCCAGGAAGCCTTCAATAATTTCCGCGTTGTGCCGCCGGGCACGGGCATCTGCCACCAGGTGAACCTGGAATATCTGGCGCAGGTTGTGTGGACCGCGACGGATACCGGCGATGTCTTTGCCTTCCCCGATTCCTGCTATGGCACGGATAGCCACACCACCATGGTCAATGGCCTTGGCGTTCTGGGTTGGGGTGTCGGCGGCATTGAAGCGGAAGCCGCCATGCTCGGCCAGCCGATTGCCATGCTCATCCCCGATGTCATCGGCTTCAAGCTGACTGGTTCGGTGAAGGAAGGTGTGACCGCCACCGATCTGGTGCTGACGGTCACGCAAATGCTCCGCAAGAAGGGCGTGGTCGGTAAGTTCGTTGAATTCTTCGGCCCAGGTCTCGCGCATCTGCCGCTCGCGGATCGTGCGACCATTGGCAATATGGCGCCCGAATATGGCGCGACCTGCGGCTTCTTCCCGGTGGATGACACAACGCTGGAATATCTGCGCCTGTCTGGCCGTGACGAACATCGCATCAATCTGACGCGCGAATACCTCAAGGCGCAGGGCATGTTCCGTGAGGAAGGCATGCCCGATCCGGTCTTCACCGATACGCTGGAACTTGACCTCAGCACGGTGGAACCCTCCTTGGCCGGGCCGAAGCGGCCGCAGGATCGCGTGGCGCTCAGCAATGCCGCGCCGGCCTTCCTGAAGGATTTGGCGGCGGGCACCATGGGTGTTCCCGGGGATCAGGCCGATCTGCGCGTGCCGGTGGAAGGGGCCAATTATGACCTCGGCCATGGCGATGTTGTGATCGCCGCCATCACTTCCTGCACCAATACATCGAACCCCTATGTGCTGGTGGCAGCCGGGTTGGTTGCGAAGAAGGCCGTGGAAAAGGGCCTGACGGCTAAGCCTTGGGTGAAGACTTCTCTCGCGCCTGGGTCCCAGGTGGTGACGGAATATCTGAACAAGGCAGGGCTGACGCCGCATCTGGATGCGCTTGGCTTCCAGACGGTGGGCTATGGCTGCACCACCTGCATCGGCAATTCCGGCCCGCTGCCGGATGCCATTGTGGATGCGATTGAAAACAACAAGCTGGTCGGCGTTTCGGTGCTTTCGGGCAACCGCAACTTCGAAGGCCGCGTGCATGCCAATGTGCGCGCCAATTACCTGGCGTCCCCGCCGCTGGTGGTGGCCTATGCTTTGGCCGGCACCATTCGCAAGGATTTGGCGAAGGAGCCGATCGGCACGGGCCGCGATGGCCAGCCGGTCTACCTCA
This sequence comes from Alphaproteobacteria bacterium, assembly GCA_026400795.1. GTDB lineage: Bacteria > Pseudomonadota > Alphaproteobacteria > Acetobacterales > Acetobacteraceae > Neoroseomonas. The sequence continues at coordinate 10,561 of JAPLOJ010000065.1, read as the reverse complement.
AGGATATCTGGCCGACGCAGAAGGAAGTGAACGACACCGTTCACGCCGCTGTGACGCGTGAGATGTTCCAGGAACGCTATGGCGATGTCTTCAAGGGCCCGACGCAATGGCAGGCCATTCGCGTTGAAGCGGGCAGCGATACCTATCGCTGGAATTCGGGCAGCACCTATGTGCAGAACCCGCCGTATTTTGAAGGCATGACCGCCGATCCGAAGCCGGTGGGCGATGTGAAGGGGGCGCGCATCCTGGCGCAGCTCGCGGACTCAATCACCACCGACCATATCTCCCCGGCGGGGAATATCCGGAAGGCGTCGCCGGCCGGTGAATATCTGCTGGAACACCAGGTGCGTCAGGCGGATTTCAACAGCTATGGCGCGCGGCGCGGCAACCATCAGGTGATGATGCGCGGCACTTTCGCTAATCCGCGCATCCGCAATGAAATGGTGCCCGGCGTGGAAGGCGGCATTTCCAAGCATTATCCTTCAGGTGAAGTGGCGCCGATCTACACCACGGCGATGCGCTACAAGAATGAAGGCGTGCCGCTGGTGGTGATTGGTGGCAAGGAATATGGTACGGGGTCTTCGCGCGACTGGGCGGCGAAGGGCACCTATCTGCTTGGCATCAAGGCCGTGATCGCTGAAAGCTTTGAGCGTATCCATCGTTCAAACCTGGTCGGCATGGGCGTGCTGCCGCTGGTGTTTAAGGAAGGCGAAAGCCGCCAGAGCCTTGGCCTGACGGGCGATGAGATGATTGACATTCTGGGCGTGGAAAAGCTTTCGCCCCGCATGATGATGGATGTTGTCATCACCCGCGCTGATGGGTCACAGGTAAAAACCCAGGTGCTGTGCCGCGTGGATACCGCCGATGAGGTGGAATACTACAAGAATGGTGGCATCCTGCATTACGTGCTGCGTGGGATGGCGAAGGCGGCCTGATTTCTGCCCCAACAATCGAAAGGCGCGGCTTCGAAAGGAGCCGCGCTTTTTTTATGTTCAGTCCGCCAACCATTCGGCCATCGCGGCATTCACCGCTTCCGGCACCTCCATGCTCGGCAAATGGCCGGAACCGGCGAAGCGCACCAAATGCGCGCCGGGAATCGCGGCGGCCATTTCTTCGGCCAGATGGGGCGGGGTCAACAGATCATCCTCCCCTACCGCAACCAAGGTCTTGGCGCGGATGGCGGGCAAATCAGGCCTGGAATCGACGCGCCCCATAATGGCGGTTTGTTGGCGGAGGAAGGCATCGCGCCCCACACGTTCCGCCATGGCCATCACCTCAGCGGCCAAGGGGCCATCCAGGCGGGAGGGATGCACCAGCATGGGCAAAAGCCGGGGCGTTACGCCGCGAAACTGCCCGCTTTGGGAAAGGGCCAGCAAGCCACGCCGGCGTTCGGTTTGTTCCGGCGTGTCGGGCCTGGCCGAGGTATCGAACAGCGCAAGGCGCTTGACCTGCCCCGGCGCGCGGCGCGCGACCTCAAGCGCCACATAGCCGCCCATGGAAAGCCCCGCGACGGCAAGCGGCCCGTGTAGCCCGGCCAGTGCGGCTTCCGCCATGGCGCCGATGCTGTCATGCCCGGTCAGGCTGGCCACCACCACGCGGCGGGAAGCGCTGAAGGCCTCGGTTTGATCGCGCCAGAGCCGCGCATCGCAGAGCAGGCCGGGCAGCAGCAGCAGGGTTTCGTTCTGATCCATGGACTGGCTCTAACCCTTGGGCGGCGCGGTGGTCCAGATCGAAGCGGCAAAACTACGGAAATCCTTGATTTTCGCGCGGTATCGGCGCATAGGGGGCGCGCTCGCGGTAAGGCGGGCCGGATCCGCCGGCCCCGGCATGCGCGCCCCGCCGGGGCTCGGCCTTTCCCGCACCCACCGCCAAGCGCTCATAGCGCGGGCCTAGAAAGCGATTGAAGTTGAACGAAAATACTGAAGTGACCGCCGCCGAGGCTGTCCAAACCGACCCTCAAACCCTGCCCGTGCCGTCCGAAATGCCGGAAACCACGCCGGTCGAGACCGCCCCTATGGCGGAAGAAACCGCGCCGGTTGAGCCCGCCTCTGTGGCGGAAGAAGCTGCGCCCGAAGCCGCACCCGGCGTCGACGAAGACCGCGCCACTTTCGATTCCATCGGCCTGTCTGAGGAAATTGTGAAGGCGGTGACGGAAACGGGCTATCGCCACCCCACACCCATTCAGGAACAGGCAATCCCGCAGGTGCTGATGGGGCGCGATGTGCTGGGCTGCGCGCAAACCGGCACGGGCAAAACCGCGTCCTTCGTGCTGCCCATGCTGGATATCCTGACCGGATCGCGTGCCAAGGCGCGCATGCCGCGCAGCCTGATCCTGGAACCGACCCGCGAGCTTGCGTTGCAGGTCGCGGAAAATTTCGAAAAATACGGCAAATACCTGAAGCTCAACCACGCGCTGCTGATCGGTGGTGAGAGCATGAATGACCAGCGCGATGTGCTGGAAAAAGGCGTGGATGTGCTGATCGCGACCCCTGGTCGCCTGCTTGATCTGTTCGATCGTGGCCGTGTGCTGCTGGCCGATTGCAAGGTGCTGGTGATTGATGAAGCGGACCGGATGCTCGATATGGGCTTCATTCCGGACGTGGAACGCATCGTCTCCATGCTGCCGCCGCTCCGCCAAACGCTGTTCTTCAGCGCCACCATGGCGCCTGAAATCCGCCGCTTGGCCGATGCCTTCCTGTCAAACCCGAAGGAAATTAGCGTCGCACCCCCGGCATCGGTCGCGACCACCATCACCACGGGCCTCGCTTATGTGCAGCCTTTTGATAAGCGCGAGGCTTTGCGCCGGTTGATCCGGCGCGAACAGGTCACCAATGCGCTGATCTTCTGCAATCGCAAGATTGAAGTGGATATCCTGTATAAATCGCTGAAGAAGCATGGCTTCAGCGTGGGCGCCTTGCATGGCGATATGGATCAATCCCAACGCTTCGCGACCCTCAACGCCTTCAAGGCGAATGAATTGCAGCTGCTGGTCTGTTCCGATGTCGCAGCACGCGGGCTTGATATCGGTGGGCTTTCGCATGTGTTCAATTTCGATGTGCCCTTCCATTCGGAAGATTACGTGCATCGCATTGGCCGCACCGGCCGCGCCGGGCGTGAAGGCCATGCCTATACGATTGCAACGGCCGATGACGCGAAGAATGTTGCCGCCATCGAAAAACTGACCGGCAAAGCCATCCCCCTTCTGGATATCGAGGGGCTGGAACCGGTGACGGAAGCCGAAATTCAGGAAGCCATGACCTCCACCAAGCGCGGCCGTGGCCGTGGTGGCCCAGCGCGTCGCCCGGATCGGCGCGATGGTGGGCGTGGCCGGCCGGAACGCGGCCGCCGCGATGCGTCAGACCGCGCGCCGCGCGCTGAAGCGCCGGAAGAAGTCGCGGCCGAGGCTCCCGCCCGGCGTGACCGCCCGGAACGCCGCCCGCGCGCAGAAGCCCCGGAAGGCCGTGAGGCGCCGCGCCGGGATCGCGCCCCGCGTCGGGACCGCGAAGCGCAGCCAAGCGAATTTGCGCTGCGCGAAGCCGCCATGCGTGACCTGCCGCCCCGGGACCGCGAAGCGCCGCGCCAGGATCGCGATTATCGCAACCGCGACCGGCGCGATGATCTGGGCCCGCCCGTGCAGGGCTTTGGCGATCAGGTGCCGGCCTTCATGCTGATCCCGGTTCCCCGCCCGCGCCGCGCCGCCGCGCCGGCCGCGGTTGAAGAATCGCCAGAGTTTGACGCCGCCTGACGCGCGTACCCGGCTTGCCGGGTGCCAAGCTGAAGTTCATTTTATCGTGCAAGACAAAGCTTGAGTTGAGGATAGAAGCATGAATGTCGTGAGCCCACCGAAAAAGACCTCCATCGCGCCCTTCACCTGGGAAGACCCGCTGCTGCTTGAAGAAGTGCTGACGGAAGAAGAGCGCATGATCCGCGATAGCGCCCGGCAATTCTGCCAGGAACGCCTGATGCCGCGCGTGCTGGAAGCCAATCGGCATGAGCGCTTCGATCGCGAGATCATGAATGAATTCGGCGAAATGGGTTTCCTGGGTGCCACCCTGGATGGTTATGGCTGCGCCGGCGTTTCCTATGTTGCCTATGGGTTGATGGCGCGCGAGGTTGAGCGCGTTGATTCTGGCTATCGCAGCGCCTTCAGCGTGCAATCCTCATTGGTGATGTTCCCGATCCATGCCTATGGGTCCGAAGAACAGAAGCAGAAGTATCTGCCGAAGCTCCGCACCGGGGAATGGGTTGGCTGCTTTGGCCTGACCGAACCCGATGCAGGGTCTGATCCTTCTTCCATGCGCACGCGCGCGACCAAGGTGGATGGCGGCTGGAAGCTTTCGGGTTCCAAAACCTGGATTTCCAATTCACCCATCGCCGATGTCTGCCTCGTTTGGGCTAAGGATGATGAGGGCATTCTGCGCGGCTTCCTGCTGGATCGCGGCATGAAGGGGCTCACCACGCCCAAGATCGAAGGCAAGTTCAGCCTGCGCGCTTCCGTCACTGGCATGATCATGATGGATGAGGTGTTTGTGCCGGAAGAAAACCGCCTGCCGGGTGTGCGGTCTCTGGCCGGTCCTTTCTCCTGCCTCAATCGCGCGCGCTATGGCATTGCCTGGGGCGCCATGGGGGCGGCGGAATTCTGCTGGCATGCGGCGCGTGATTACACGCTGAACCGCATCATGTTTGGCAAGCCGCTGGCGGCGACGCAGTTGGTGCAGAAGAAGCTTGCTGATATGCAAACCGAAATCACGCTTGGCCTGCATGCGGTGCTGCGCGTCGGGCGGCTATTCGATGAACACAAGGCCGCGCCCGAGATGATCAGCCTGGTCAAGCGCAACAATTGCGGCAAGGCTTTGGACATTGCCCGCGTTGCGCGTGACATGCATGGCGGCAATGGCATTGTGGATGAGTATCATGTGATCCGTCACGTGATGAACCTTGAGACGGTCAATACCTACGAAGGTACGCATGATGTGCACGCGCTGATCCTGGGCCGGGCGCAGACCGGGTTGAACGCCTTCGGCTGATCAGCCGAAGTTCCAGCCATGGAAGTCCTGATTGAGCGTATGGGCGCGGGTGGCGATGGTATCGCCCCCGGCCCGATTTATGTGCCGCAAGCGCTTCCCGGCGAAAGGCTGCACGTCGAAATCAATAGCAAGCGCGGCGATGGCGCGCTGGCCGCGATTGAGGAAATCCTCGCCCCCAGCCCTGACCGCATCGCACCTGCCTGCGCGCATTTCACGGCAGGTTGCGGCGGCTGCGCGCTGCAGCATTGGGCGCCCGCGCCGCAAGCGACCTGGAAGCGCGAAAAGCTGCGTGTTGCCCTGGCGCGGGGCGGCTTTGCCGAGTCCCCCATTGCCGAGACCATCACCACGCCCCCTGGTGCCCGCCGGCGCGCTGATTTCGCCATCAGGCGGGGGACGGATGGCCTCCGGCTTGGCTTTCACGCGGCGGGCAGTGCGGCCATTCTGGATATCGCCGCCTGCCCGGTGCTGCATCCGCGCCTGGTCGCGGTGCTGAAGCCGCTGCGCGACCTCCTGCCGCGCCTGCCGGCGCTGAAGCGCGATGGTTCGGCGGTGCTGAACCTGCTCGATACCGGGCCCGATTTGCTGCTGCGCACTGATGGCACGCTGGATGCCGCTGGGCGGGTACTGCTCGCGGGGTTTGCCGCTGCCCATGGCCTGCCGCGCATCGCCTGGGCGCGTGGCAACGGCGTGCCGGAAATCGCCGCCCAGCTTGGCCCGGTGAGTATCGCGCTTAGTGGCGTTGCGGTGACACCTGCCCCCGGCGCCTTCCTGCAAGCGAGCCCTGAGGGCGAGCAAGCAATCATTACTGGCGTGCTGGCCGGCCTACCCGCCAAGCTGGCTGGGCGGGGGCGGATTGCTGATCTGCATGCGGGCTTTGGCACGCTCAGCCTGGCCTTGGCGCGGCGGGGCAGGGTGACGGCCTTCGAATCGGATGGCACGGCGGTGGCGGCCCTTGCCAATGCTGCCGCTAAGGCCGGGCTGCCCTTGGCCGCGACGCGGCGGGACCTGGTGCGCCAGCCGCTCACGGTTGCGGAATTGGCGCCTTTCGCCGCTGTAGTGCTGGACCCGCCCTTTGCGGGGGCCGAGGAGCAGGCGGCATTGCTCGCGCGCTCTGCCGTGCCGGCGGTGATTTATGTGTCCTGCAACCCGCAAGCGCTGGCGCGGGATTTGCGCTTTTTCGCCGATCAAGGCTGGCGGGTGGATGCCGCCACGCCGATTGATCAGTTCTTGTGGTCCGGCCAGCTTGAGGCAGTTGTTGCGCTCAGCCGACCGAATAAAGTGAAGCGCTGATTCTATTCAGCCTGGATGCCAAGGCCGCGCACTTCCGGCTCCCAAAAGGCGATTTCATCCCGCACATAGGCCGCGAATCGCTCGGGCGTGTAGCCACGCATGGCGGGGGTGCCCATTTCCTCAAAGCGCTGGTTGATCGTCGAATCGGATAGCGCCTGTTCGGTCGCTGCCGCCATGCGGTTCACAATCGCCGCCGGCGTGCCGCGCGGGGCGAAGAAGCCATACCAGGAATGGGATTTATAGCCGGCGATTCCCGCCTCAGCCGCCGTTGGCACATTGGGCAGCAGGGAAGAGCGCTGATCGGTCGCGACAAACAGCACCCGCGCCGTGCCGCCATCCTGAAAGCCCTTCAGGATGGAAGGGATATCGGAGCAGAACTGAATTTCGCCTGCGGTGAGCGCGGTAAAAACCTGCCCGCCGCCGCGATAGGGCACATGCACGGCATCGGTCCCCGTGCGCACGCAGAAACTGGCCGAAGCGATATGCCCCGAAGTGCCAATGCCCGAGGAGCCATATTGATAGCGCCCAGGCGCCGCCTTCAGGGTTGCGATGAATTCCGCGGCCGTGGTGGGCGCGAAATTGCGCGTGGTGACGGCAAGCGCGATCGGCACAAAGACGGTCGGCGCCACCGCCACCAGATCGGTCCGTGCATCAAAGGGCACCGGGGCGGGCAGGCCGCGCGCCAGCGCGATGGGCGAAAGCGTGGAGAGCACAAAAACATCGCCATTGGCGGGTTGCTTCGCCACGTAATCCGTGCCGACCACGCCGCCCGCGCCGGGGCGATTTTCCAACACCACCGGCTGGCCCAGGATTTCCGCCATTTTGGGCGCCAAAAGCCGCGTGGTGATATCCGTCCCGCCCCCGGTGCCGAAGGGAATGATGATTCGGATGGGTCGGCTCGGCCAGGGCGCCTGGGCATAGGCGGGGCAGGCGAGCGGGCTCAGCGCGAGTGGGGCGGCGAGCAGGCTACGGCGAGATATCTTGGCCAAGGGAGTGTTCCTTCTAGCAGCTTAGCGATTGAAATTTCTTGTTTAGTGCGGGTTCTGACCTGGCGGTTCGGCGATGTTGCGGCATGCAAGAGGTCTTGCAAAGGGGGGCTTCACCTGGCACGAAACGGGAACAAACGCGCCCTGCCGCAAAGTGACCCCGCTTTGCAAGTCCTGATTCATGCACCGCATCTAGTGGTGCCGCTACTGTGGCAAGACTACATCTTGTAGTCAGACCGTAACTTGGGGCATGATCCGGCCTCAGGGGAGTTCTCAGGGGGTTATCCGTGTTCGACGCAGTTCAACTTGAAGGCCATGGCCAAGTACGCATTGATCGGTCGCGCGATGCGCTGCTGACCGATTTCGGCAAGGCCACATTAGATGATCGTTATTTGCTGCCAGGCGAATCCTATCAGGATTTGTTCGCACGAGTCGCATCCGCTTATGGCGATGATGCGGCACATGCGCAGCGGATTTATGACTATATCTCGCGGCTTTGGTTCATGCCGGCCACACCGGTTCTGTCCAATGGTGGCACGACTCGCGGCTTGCCGATTTCCTGCTTCCTCAACGAAGCCTCTGACAGCCTTGATGGTATTGTCGGGCTTTGGAATGAGAATGTGTGGCTCGCGGCCAAGGGCGGTGGCATCGGTTCCTATTGGGGGAATCTGCGCGGCATTGGCGAAAAGGTTGGCCGCAATGGCAAGACCTCGGGCGTCATTCCCTTCATTCGCGTGATGGATAGCCTGACGCTGGCGATTTCCCAGGGCTCGCTCCGCCGTGGTTCGGCGGCTTGCTATTTGCCGGTGAATCACCCGGAAATCGAAGAATTTCTGGAAATGCGTCGCCCGACCGGCGGTGATCCGAATCGCAAGGCGCTCAACCTGCATCAAGGCGTGCTGATTCCCGATGCCTTCATGCGCGCTGTGGAAGCGGATGAGGAATGGGCGCTGGTGTCGCCTAAGGATGGCGCGCTGATGAAGAAGGTCTCCGCACGGAGCCTTTGGATTCGCATCCTGACCGCGCGCATCGAAACTGGTGAGCCCTACATCATCTATTCCGACCACGTGAATAATGCGCGGCCGGAGCATCAGAAGCTGGCAGGGCTTGAGGTCAAAACCTCAAACCTATGCTCTGAGATCACCCTGCCGACCGGGATTGATCAGCATGGGGAACAACGCACGGCGGTGTGCTGCCTATCCTCGCTCAATCTCGAGACTTGGTTTGAGTGGAAGGATGAGGCGCAATTCATCCCCGATGTGATGCGCTTCCTGGATAATGTGCTGCAATCCTTCATTGATACGGCGCCCGATACCATGGCACGCGCGCGCTACAGCGCCATGCGGGAACGCTCGGTCGGGCTTGGGGTGATGGGCTACCATTCCTTCCTGCAGGCGCTGAATGTGCCTTTTGAAAGCGTGGTGGCGAAGGTCTGGAATATGCGGATGTTCAAGCATATCCGCGCACAGGCTGACACTGCTTCCCGGCTGCTGGCCGAAGAACGCGGCCCCTGCCCGGATGCCGCCGAATACGGCTTCATGGAGCGCTTTTCGAACAAGATGGCGATTGCGCCAACCGCTTCCATCAGCATCATTTGCGGTGGCGCAAGCCCGGGGATCGAACCGATCGCGGCCAATGTCTATAATCACAAGACGCTGTCCGGGTCCTTCATTGTGCGCAACCCATTCCTGAAAAAGGTATTGGCCAAGCATGGCCGTGATGATGAGGATACTTGGACCACTGTCACGGTGAATAAGGGCAGCGTGCAGCATTTGGATTTCCTGACTGAACAGGAAAAGGCCACCTTCAAGACCGCCTTTGAATTGGATCAGCGCTGGGTGGTGGAACATGCCGCCGACCGCACGCCTTATATTTGCCAGTCACAATCGGTGAACATCTTCCTGCCCGCCAATGTGCATAAGCGGGATTTGCACCAGATCCACATGACTGCGTGGAAGAAGGGTGTGAAGTCGCTTTATTACTGCCGCAGCCTTTCGATCCAGCGCGCGGATGCAATCAGAGAAAAAGTGGCCCCGCAGGCAGCCCTTGGTGTGGCGGCACCCGCCAATGACCAGGCGCAATTGCCGCTGGTCGCGGCGGTGCCGGCCGCCACCAATAATTACGAAGAATGTTTGGCCTGCCAGTAAAGCTGCGTTAGACTTATTCCAACCCGCCCCCGGCCTCGGGGGCGGTAAGCCTGAAAAGGGCAAGGGAGAAAGTCTGGAATGTTCACGCGTCGCAGTCTGCTGGCCACCGGGATGGCCAGCACCATCATCACCAAAGCCAAGGCACAAGCGAATAACTGGCCGGATCGTCCGATACGGATGATCATCGGCTATCCCGCTGGCGGGCCCACGGATTTTCCAGGCCGGGTCTTGCAGGACCCGCTGCAAAAATTATGGGGACAGCCCGTTGTCATTGAGAATCGCCCCGGCGCCAGCCAGGTGATTGCCTCGGAAATGGTCGCGCGGTCCGCGCCCGATGGCTATACGATTTTCCTCGCCGCCAGTACTCATGCCAGTAATGCGGCGGTCTATGCGCGCCTGCCCTATGACACGATCAATGACTTTACGCCGATCGTGAACATTTATGCCTCGCCCACGGTGTTGTTCACCGGCGCCGGGCAATCCTTCCGCAGCGCGCAGGATTTGGTGGCGGCGGCGCGGCGTGATCCCGGTATGGCCTTTGCCTCCTCCGGCAATGGGTCTTCGGGGCATTTCGCGCTTGAGATGTTCCGAAAGAAAATGAACCTGGATCTGACCCATGTCGCCTATCGCGGCGCGGTGCCGGCGCTGCAGGATGTGATTGGTGGGCGCGTACCCGCAACCTTCAGCACTTTGTCTGGTGCCATTGCGCTTGCGCGTGATGGCAAGCTTCGCCCGCTGGCGATTGGCGGGCCGCAGCGCGTGCCGGTGCTGCCGGATGTGCCAACGCTCGATGAACTCGGCATGGGCATCCCGGATACCAGCCCCTGGTATGGCTTCATCGCGCCTCGCGGCATTCCGCGCGAGATCGTGGACCGAATCGCGCGCGATGTGCAGGGCTTGCTGCGCGACGCCACCATCCGCCAACGACTGCTCGATCAGGGTGGCGTGATTCTGGGTGAGGGGCCTGAGGTTTTTGCCGCACGCATTGCCCGCGAATTGGCGGAAAACATCGTGGTTGCGCGGGAAGCCAATATCCGCGTGGAATAGGGCTGGCACAATATCTTGCGGCTGGCGATTGCCCGACCCACCAATTGTGGTAAAAGCATCGCTC
>JAPLOJ010000172.1 GCA_026400795.1 Alphaproteobacteria bacterium | reverse complement strand
TGGGCCGCGGCACGATTCGCGGTGTGGAAAGCAGCGCGCTGCAGGTGCTGCGCGCCATTGAGGAAGAAGGTGCGAAGCGCCGCGCCGCCGAAATCAACGTGCATGTCGCGAGCGAAGTTGCGCTGTGGCTGCTGAACCGCAAGCGCGACCGGCTTTCCGAGATTGAAGCGCGTTTCGGCATGAGTGTTTTCCTCCAACCCGATGAAAAGCTGATGGGGCCGGCGCTGCGCATTGAACGCCTGCGCGCGGCGGAGCCCATGGCGGTGGCCGCCGGGCCTTCGGCGCTGCGCATGGATTACGCGCCGGAAGTCGAAGACATCGCGCCGGAGATCGAGGAAGAGGAAGCGGATAGCCCAAGCGCCGAAGCGCGTGAGGAAACCGCCGAGGAAGGAGAGCGTCGCCGCCGCCGCCGCCGCCGCCGCCGTGGTGGCCGCCGTGAGGGCGGGCCGCAGGGCGGTGAAGCCGAGTGTGATGGCGAAGGCGAAGAAGGCGCCGAAGCAGCAGCAGAAGCGGGCGATATGCCGGAAGGTGAGGCCCAGCCTGCCGGGGATGAAGCCCAGGCCGCTGAAGGCGCCGCCGAGGGTGAGGATCGTCCGCGTCGCCGAGGCCGCCGTGGTGGGCGTCGGCGCCGTGAGGATGGCCCGCGTGAGCGCCTGGCCGAGGAAGCCGCGCCGGAAATGACGGAAGAAGCCCCGGCGCCGCGTTATGTGGGCCCGACCCCGGCAGACCCCTTTGCCGGGCAGATTGATGATGTGTTTGCCGCCATGGCGGCGGCCGAGGAAGCGGCGGAGCGCGCTGCCGCGACTGCTCGGCGCATTGCGCCCGCCGCGCCGGTGCCGGAGCCTGTGGCGGAAGCCGTGCCGGTGGCTGAGGCTGCGCCAGAGGTGACGGAAGCGGCACCCGTGGTGGAAGTGTCGGCGCCAGTTGAACCACCAGCGCCGGAACCCGCGCCCGCGCCTGTTGCCGCTGAACCTGCCCCGGCGCCTGAGCCGGAAAAGGCGGAGCCGGTGATTGGGCCAGCGATTCAGCCGGTGGTGCTGGGCGATGGGGCCGAGGTGGCGCGGCCCAAGCGGCTGGGCTGGTGGAAGCGGCCGGGGTAAAATCCGGCTGCCTTGTTTGTTGAACGAAAGCACCGGCCGGGTGGCAGCATCCGGCCGGTTTTTTTACCCCCGCCACGCGAACAACAACAAAAGGCTGCGTTGCAAGATGCTTTCATTATCATCGGATATCAGCGCCACCAGCGTCTGATCACCAAAGCGCGTGACCGCCACAGCCTCCCAATTCTCGGACGGCAACGGCGCGTCATCAAGCATCAGGATTGTCTCACCACGCAGCACCGTGCCTTCGCGTGCTGAGCGCAGCGCATCGGGCGCGGTCATCACCAGCCGGGCGCTGAAACCGCCGAGCAGGCTGAAGCGGCGTTCCAAAACCAGCGCGCGGCCATCGGGCAGGATCGCCGCATCGGTTGGGTGAAAGCCAGGCGCGGGCTGCCAATAAAGCGTCATCCAGCGACCTGGCGCGCCAAGCCAAGCATGGCGCAATTCAGGCCGATCCGGTGGGGTGAAGGTCTCCGCAATGGCGAAAAGCCGGCCATCGGGCAGCACGGCCAGGCTTTCCAGCCCGCCATTGGGTGGCGCGGCCTCAAGCCCCGGCGGTGCCGCGACATAAAGGCCCGGCCCATCCAGCCGGCGATAGGCGCGGATACGGTGGCGGCGTTCAAAGGCCACCAACCAAGTGCCATCGGGCAGCCGCGCCAGCGCCTCAGCATCGGCAGCGAAACCGCGCGGGATGGGTTTGCCCGCTTCATCGCGCAAAGGCCCGTGGCGGATCGGTTGCAGGCCAATGGGTGTCAGGCCATCCAGCACCAGCCGCGCCTCTGCCCAATGGCCGCGGTCACTGATCAGGGTCAGCGTCAAATCCGGCGCGAGATGCACCCCGGAAAACCCGCCGCCGCCCAGCATATCGGGCGCCAAGACCAAGCCGCCCAAGGGGCGCAACGGGCCGGGGAGATCGGGCAGCGCGAATGGCTGCGCCGCATTCTGTGCCTTGGCCGACGCGGCGCTTGTCGTGCCCAGCGCGGCGAGGAAAGCACGGCGCGAAACACGGGGTTCCTGCGCCATAGCGTTTTGCTGCGTCAGGCCACCATGGCAGAGCGTTCGGCGGCGCTCCGCTGCCAGGCTTCCGCCGCATCCTCATCAAACAATTCAGCAAGCTTTTTCATCATGGTGCCGCCCAATTCCTCGGCATCCACAATCGTGACCGCGCGGCGGTAATAGCGCGTGACATCATGGCCGATGCCAATGGCGACCAATTCCACCGCATTGCGGCTTTCAATTTCACCAATGACTTTCCGCAAATGGCGTTCCAGGTAATTGCCCGGATTGACCGAAAGC
>JAPLOJ010000053.1 GCA_026400795.1 Alphaproteobacteria bacterium | reverse complement strand
TATCTGGCGCCCTCAGATCGCTATGTCGCGGGTTTCCTGGGTGAGGTGAATAGCCTCCCCGCCCGGATCGCTGCCGGCCAGGCGGAAACCGCGCTGGGCGCCCTGCCCGCCCCGGGCTTCGCCGAAGGGGCCGAAGTGGATGTGCTGGTCAGGCCAGAGGGGCTGAAGCTCGGCGCTGAAGGCCCGGTGGTGGAGGTGGAAGCCTTCCGCCTGCTGGGCTCCACCACCCTGGCGCATCTTGCCCTACCTGATGGCGCGGGCGGGCTTTTGCACCTGCATGCCAGGCTGCCCCCGGGGCGGCGGCTCAGGCGTGGGGAGCGAATCGCCGTTTCGCTCGACCCGGAACGCGCCTTTGTCTTCCCACGCGCCGAGGGATGACACGGCTTTTATTCAAGCGGGCGGCGCGCCATATCAGGGCGGTTGGCGCGCATCCGGCTTCCTGCTAACGGGTCTTCCCCGCCGGATTGAAGCGCGCGGACAAAGGAGAGCATGTTCGACCTCGCCTGGTCAGAAATCGCCGTGATCGCGGTGGTGGCCGTTGTAGTCATTGGTCCGAAGGATCTGCCGGAGGCCATTCGCGGTGTCGCGAAGGGTGTCCAGAAGCTGCGCCGTATGGCGGGCGAATTCCAGCAACAGGCGGATGAGCTGGTGCGCGAAGCCAAGCTTGATGATGTGCGCAATTCCATCCAGGAAATGAAGAGCACCATCAACGATATCCGCAGCTTCGACCTCAAGGGCGAAATCGAAAAAACCGTGGATTCGGATGGCACGCTGAAAAAAACCATGGCCGAGGACCCGCTGCGCGATACTTTCATGCCGCCGCCGCCCGCGCCTTATGTGCCGCCAGAATTGCCGCCCGCACCTGATGCGCCTGCCTTTGTGCCGCCCACAGTCGCGCGCTTTGCCGCCCCCTTACCGCCCGCGCCTGAACCCGCGCCGGCCCCGCCTGCTGCGCCATCCCCCCCACCCGCCGTCAGCGCTTGAGGAATTTCCGTGTCCACCACCCGGGATGACGATCAAATAGACGACAAGGCGATGCCTTTGATGGACCATTTGAAGGAGCTGCGCACGCGGCTGCTTTGGTCCGTCGGGGGTTTCGCGGCAGCTTTTGCGGTGTGCTATTATTTTTCGGCGCAGATTTACGCCTTTCTGGCGCAGCCCTTGGCCGATGTGCTGGCCAAGCAGGGTGGCGCTGATCGGCGCATGATCTTCACAGCACTTTATGAAGCCTTCTTCACTTATTTGAAGGTGGCGTTTTTCGGCGCGGTGTTCTTTTCCTTCCCCATGTGGGCGACACAGCTTTGGCTGTTTGTGGCGCCGGGGCTCTATCGCAGCGAAAAACGCGCCATCATGCCCTTTCTGGTCGCGTCACCCTTTCTGTTTTTGGCGGGTGCGGCGCTGGCCTATTACTTCATCTTCCCGCTGGCCTGGCAATTCTTCATCTCCTTCGAAACCATGCCCGGATCAGGCGGTATTCCGGTGCAGTTGGAAGCGAAGGTTGGCGAATATCTGTCGCTCGTCATGCATATGATCCTGGCCTTTGGCATTGCCTTTCAATTGCCGGTGCTGCTCACGCTTTTGTGTCGTGTGGGTATTTTGAATGTTGAAAGCCTGAGAAAAGGCCGCCGTTACGCCATTGTTGGCATGTTCGTGGCAGCCGCAATCCTGACACCGCCTGATGTGATCAGCCAAATCGGCTTGGCCGTGCCGCTGATCCTGCTTTATGAACTTTCTATCCTGACGGCGAGCTGGATGGCGAAGAAGTCCGACGCCGAAGCCGACAAGAGTTAACGAGCCCACCGAAGAATCTTTGAGATGCACGACATAAGGCAATTGCGCGCCGAACCAGCCGCTTTCGACGCGGCGCTTGCGCGGCGCGGGATCTCCCCGGCGGCAGCGGGTATTCTGGCGCATGATGAGGCGCGGCGCGCGGCGCAAACCGCACTCCAGGAAAAACAGGCCCGGCGTAATGCGCTTTCCAAGGATATCGGCATGGCCAAGCGCCAGGGCGCCGATACCGCGGCGCTGGAAGCCGAAGCGGTGCAACTGCGCGATGACATGGCAGCGCTTGAAGCCGAGGCCGCGAAGGCCGAGGCCGCACAACAGGCCGTACTGGAAACCCTCCCCAATATCCTGGACGCCGAAGTGCCGGATGGGCGCGATGAAAGCGCCAATGTGGTGCAGCACCAGCATGGTACGCCGCCTGCATTTTCTTTCACACCCAAGCAGCATTTCGAATTGGGTGAGGCGCTTGGGCTGATGGATTTCTCCACTGCGGCAAAGCTCGCGGGTGCGCGTTTTACGGTGCTGAAGGGCCCGCTCGCGCGGCTGGAACGGGCACTTGGGCAATGGATGCTCAACCTGCATACGGAAGCGCATGGTTATACCGAAAGTGCTGTGCCTCTGCTGGTGAATGACGCCACCATGTATGGCACCGGCCAATTGCCGAAATTCGCCGAAGACCTGTTCCGCACCACCGATGGTCGCTGGCTGATCCCAACCGCGGAAGTGCCGCTGACCAATTTCGCCGCGCAGGAAATCAAGGCGGAGGCTGATCTGCCCTTGCGCCTGACCGCGCTTTCGCCCTGCTTCCGTTCTGAAGCCGGCAGCGCCGGGCGCGATACGCGCGGCATGCTGCGCCAGCATCAATTCGCGAAGGTGGAGTTGGTTTCCATCGTGAAGCCAGAAGACAGCGACGCCGAGCATGAACGCATGACGCGCTGCGCCGAACGCGTGCTGACCGAATTGGGCCTTGTGTGGCGGCGGATTATGCTGTGCGCCGGCGATACGGGTTTTGGCGCCGCGCGCACCTATGATCTGGAAGTCTGGCTGCCTGGCCAGGGGGCCTGGCGGGAGATTTCATCCTGCTCCAATTGCCGGGATTTCCAGGCACGGCGCATGGGGGCGCGCTACCGCTCCAAGGACGCCAAGGGCACCAGCTTTTTGCATACGCTGAATGGGTCTGGGGTGGCGGTAGGGCGGGCGTTGATTGCGGTGCTGGAAACGCACCAGCAGGTAGATGGTAGTATCGCTATTCCGGAAGTGTTGCGGCCCTATATGAGTGGGTTGGCGCGAATAGCAGTTTAGCGCCGCGCGCCAGCCGATGCCGGGCGCGCCTCGGCCACTTCCGTTGCTGCATTCGCGGCCTTGGGGGGGAAGCAAACGATACGCGTCCGCGCCGCTGGACCAGGCGGGCCGCCGCCACGCATACGAAGTTCAACCTCGGGCGTTGTCGGCACAGGTTTCAGGCTGGGCTCGCGCGCACCAATTAGCATCACCGCGCCGCGACCAGTAGCGCATAGCCCTGCCATGGCGGGCCCGGGCAAGGGAATGACCCCAGGCGCGGTGCCTGGGACAAAACTATTGCCACTCAGCGCTGCCATCACCCGCTGCTGATAGATGAGCCCGCGTTCCGGTGTGGCGGAATGGTAAAGCGCCACGGCCTGTTGCCAATCGCCCGTACGCGCCTGCAGGGAACGCAAATAACGCACCGCATAAGCAACATTCGTTGTGGGATCGAAGCCCGCTTCTAAACTTGGGAAAGCATCCGGGTGATGCAGCAGATTGACCTGCATGCAGCCAATATCAATCGAACGCACACCTCGCGCCTGAATCGCGCGCACTTCTTCTAGCGCTTCGGCGTTCGAAGCGGCGTAGCGGCCATCGCCGGCAGCGTTGTAGGACCAAGGCCAGGGCTGCACGCTGCCATCAGGCGCGCGGCGCCCGGTTTCAACCTTGGCAACCGCGCCGAGCAAACCCGCCGGCATTCCTGCCTCGCGCTCCGCAGCCGCAATGGCTGCGCCGCAAAGGCCCCAGGGCTCAGGCAAGGCGGGGGGCGCTGGACGCGCGGCGGCATTGGTGGTGGCGGGGCGTTGTTGGCGCGCGGAATTCGGGGCTGCGGCAGCATCCGGCGCCGCAATGGCCCCATTCGGGAAAGCCGCCAGCAGTAAGGCCAAAATGCCAAGCCCAAACAACCGCTTGGCAGCTTCCATGCCGGGAGTCGCGCCAGATGCTCTTTGCATGAGCGTTTCCTAGGCCCGCGTGGCGCTCTGGGTCAACCAAAACCCGATCAGAAGTGATCCGCCCGCAGCACCTGGCAATCCGTCAGCGTCACAATCGCTGGCCTGGCGCCGAGCAATTCGCCCTCCGCCGCCAGCACGCGCGAAGCGACCTCGGCCGAGGTAATGCAAAGCACCAGCACATTATCATCAACACCGCCCGGGTCCCCGGCACGGCGAATGCCCTGATGGCCACGCCCGGCGAGTACGGGCAGAATCGTCCAGCCCGTGGCGCCCATACGATCCAGTAGCAGGGTCACAGCCTCCGCCCGCACGGCCTCCACGACAATTTCAATTCTTTTGCGCGCGTGCATTGTCCCGTCTCCCCTTGATTATTGTGTGGCCAGCCGCGCCGCCCAAAGCCAAAGCGGAATGCCAGCCAGCACATTGAAGGGGAAGGTGATCGCCAAGGAAAGGGTCACGTAAATGCCGGCATCGGCAGAGGGCAGCGCGAGCCGCATCGCCGCCGGCACCGCGATATAGGAAGCCGAGGCCCCCAGCACCGCCATCAACCCGACGCCGCCCGTGGAAAGCCCGACCAAAAGCCCGCCGGCCAGCCCCACCGCGCCGCCGATCAGCGGCATCAGGATGGCAAAGCCAATCAACCGCGCATCCAACCCCCGGCCCCGGTCGCGGAGCCGCCGCGCCGCAGTGATGCCCATCTCAAGCAGAAACAGGCAAAGCGCACCCGGGAAAAGCGCGGTAATGAAGGGCGCAAGCTGCCGCTCAGCCCCTGCCCCGCCCAGCCAGCCGATCAAAAAGGCGCCCAGCAGCAGCACGACGGACCCGTTCAAAAACACTTCCCGCGCCATTTCCTTGGCGCCGCCGGAAGTCGCTGCCCCGCCCCGCCGAGCAATCAGCAGCGCGGTCAGAATGGCCGGGGTTTCCATCGCCGCCAGCACGGCGGGCATAAAGCCCTCATAAGGCGTATTGGTCGCGTTCAATTGCCCAACCGCCGCAGCAAAGGTCACCACACTGACCGAGCCATAATGCGCCGAGACCGCCGCCGCCGTCGCCTTATCCAGCGGCGTGGCGGCGCGGAGCAACCCATAAGCCGGCAGCGGCATCAGCGCCGAAAGCGCAATGCCCACCATCAGCGCCGGCACCAAGCCCGCCGAGGCACCAGGCTGCGCAATGGCAATACCGCCCTTCAGCCCGATTGCCATCATCAGATAAAGTGACAGGGTTTTCGCCAAAGCATCCGGCACGGAAAGATCGGAACGCAGCGCGGCAGCCGCGAAGCCAAGCGCGAAGAACAGGACCGAAGGCGGCAGGATTTCGAAGAAGGACATGGGCGCCGGGGGTTAGGCGGAGGCCTTGTCTATGTAAAGGGTTTTCACGCCGTCGCCACTGGCAAACCATGATAGCCGCGGGCGTAATACATCAGGCAGCCGGCCTGCATATCGGCAAAGCGCACCGCCTCAACACTCGCGAAGACCACGCTATGCGTGCCTTGTTCCATCACCTCCGTAATCCGGCAATCGAAACTCGCCGCAGCGCCATCCAACGCAGGCGCCCCGGTGACCAGGTTGGTCCATGCCCCGGCAGCAAAGCGCGCTGCCATGTCCAAGGCGCCGCTTGGCGCCGAAAAAGCGTCGGAAACGCCCTGCTGTCCGGCGGCGAGGGTATTCACGCAAAGCACGCCATTCGCCAGAAACAGCGCACTGCGCGGGCTGGTGCGATTGAGGCAGACCAGCAAAGTGGCCGGGTCATCCGTCACGGAACAGACGGCAGTTGCGGTAATGCCGCCTTTGCCCGTGACGCCATCGGTGGTGATGATATTCACGGCGGCACCAAGCCGGGCCATGGCGTCGCGAAATTCCTGGCGAGAGACGGGCATGGTGGGCAATCCTTGAAGCGGGCTTGGGCGCGAAGCCTCTATCACCCCAAGCGGGCGCCGTCACGCCAGCCGGCCTGGTCCAAACGATATAGCAAATGCCGCCGGTAATGATGGCCTTCCGGCAGGCGCGGATGTTCGAATTCGCCCGCCGCCGTCATGCCGAGCTTTTCCATGAGCTTCCAGGAAGCGGCATTGCCCGGCACGGTGAATGCGACGATAGAAGGAAGCCCAAGCGTGCCGAAGCCATGCGCCAAGGCGGCGCGCGCGGCTTCTTCGGCATAGCCCTTGCGGCGAAAGCGCGCGCTGATCCGCCAGCCGATTTCCACCGCCGGCGTGAAATCCGCCTGCCAGGGAATGGTCATCAGCCCGACCACGCCCACGAAAGCGCCCGTGGCCGCTTCCGCCACTACCCAAAAACCCCAGCCATGTTCAGCGAAATGCGCGCGCAGCCGTGCCGCCCAGGCATCGCTTTCCACGCGCGTCATGGTGGTAGCGAAATAGCGCATGCTTTCCGGATCACCATTGATGGCGAAAAGCGGATCAAGATCCTCATCCCGCCAGGGGCGGAGGATAAGGCGTTCTGAAGTGAGCGTCGCGGCGTTCATGCGCGCTTCTTAGCCCAGACCGGCAAGCACATCAGCCCCTAGCTTGCGCAGGCCGCGCCCGGTAGCATGGCCAACAAAGGAGAACGCCATGAACCCGATCAGCCTGGAAGCGCTGGCCGCCGAGGTGCCCGATGGGGCCATGCTCGCTTTGCCACCCGATAACTCCCTGCCCTCGGTCGCGCTGGCCAAGGCGTTGATCCGGCGCGGGGTGCGCAATCTGCGCCTGGTGGGCGTGCCGGTTTCGGGCTTTGCCACGGATATACTGATCGGCGCTGGCTGCGTCACCAGCGTGCAGACCAGCGCGGTTTCGCTTGGTGAGGCCGGCTTCGCGCCGCGCTTTTCGGCGGCGTTACGCGCGGGGGCAATCAAGGTGATTGATGCCACCTGCCCCGCCATTCACACCATGCTGCAAGCTGCTGAAAAAGGCGTGCCATTCATGCCGCTGCGTGGGTTGATCGGCAGCGATATCCTGGCCAATCGGCCGGATTGGAAAGTGGTGCCAAACCCCTTCGCGACGGATGGCGAAGACCCGATTGTGTTGCTGCCCGCGCTGAACCCTGATTTTGTCTGTTTCCATGCGCTGATGGCGGATGAGGAAGGCAATGTCTGGGTCGGGCGGCGGCGTGAATGCGCCACCATCGCCCATGCGTCCAAGCGCGCCTTGGTCACGGTGGAACGCGTGGTGCCGGGTAATTTCCTGGAAGATGAACGCCTCGCCTCCGGCGCCATCAACGCCACCTATATTAGCGGCATCGCCATTGCTGAGCGCGGCGCGCGCCCGGTGGCGCTGCTTGATGAATATGGCTTTGATGGCGCTTATGTCAGCGAATATGCCCGCATGGCGCGCAGCGAAGAAGGCTTTGCTGCCTGGTGCGCACGCGAAGTGTTTGAACAAAAAGCACAGGCCGCAGAATGACCGAGATCAAGCTTGAAGAACGCATCGCCGTTGCGCTGGCGAAGCTGATCCTGGACCCGAGCGCGCCGCCCGCCCGCCATATCGCGGTCGGTGCGGCTTCCCCCATGCCGGCGGCGGCCTGTTGGCTGGTGAAGAAGCAAGGCAATCCTGTGCGGCTTTCGCTGCTGCATAAGCGCAGCGGCAATCCCTTCACGGAAGGCACGCGCGAGTTGTTTGACCTGACTGGCCAGGGGCGGATTGATCTGTTCTTCCTGGGCGGTGGGCAGATTGATGGTAGCGCCAACCTGAACCTAGTCGGCACCGGCGAATGGCCCGGCATGGGTGTGCGCTTTCCCGGCAGCTTTGGTTCCGCCTTCATGTATTTCATGACGCCGCGCACCATCCTGTTCCGCGAAGAACACACGCCGCGCGTTTTTGTCGAAAAGGTGGATAACATCTCCGCCCCCGGTGTCTCCCCGCCCGGCGTGTTTCGTCGCGGCACGGCGCAGGCACTGGTGACGGGGCGCTGCGTGTTTCGCTTCCACCCTGATCGCGCACGCTTTTCGCTGGAGAGTGTGCATCCAGGTGAGACGGTGGAAAGCGTGCGGGATGCCACGGGTTTTGCCTTTGATGTGGCGGGCGATGTGCCCTTCACGCCAGACCCGACACCGGAAGAACTCGCGCTGCTGCGCGGGCCGATTTGTGATGAAATGATGGAAACCTACCCGGAATTCTGCACCCGGGTCTTTGGCAGGAAACAAGCTGCATGAATGACGCAAGCATCGCCACCAAGGGTCTCGCCCGTTCCGCCGGCGCTTTGGCCGGGCTGCGCGTGGTGGACCTCACGCGCGTTCTGGGTGGCCCTTATTGCACCATGGTGCTGTCCGATCATGGCGCCGAGGTGATCAAGCTTGAACCGCCGCAAGGTGATGAAGTGCGCGATTGGGGCCCCCCCTTCGATAGCGCTGGCGATGCTTCCTATTTCGTTGGCGTCAATCGCAATAAACGAAGCGTGGGGCTTGATCTGTCCAAACCCGCCGGCAAGGAAGTGCTGCTGCGCCTTTTGGAGGGTGCGGATGTGCTGGTGGAAAACTTCAAGCCTGGCTCCATGGAAAAATGGGGGCTTGGGTATGAGGCGGTGCTTTCAAAACGCTTCCCGCGCCTGATCCATTGCCGCGTATCCGGCTTTGGCGGTGAAGGCCCATTGGGTGGCTTTCCCGGCTACGATGCGGTGTTGCAGGCCATGGTGGGGCTGATGTCCATCAATGGTACGGAGACTTCCGGGCCGACGCGGCTCGGCACGCCGATTGTGGATATTGCGACGGGCTTGTTTTCCACCATCGCCATTCTGATGGCGCTGCATGAGCGGGAAAAATCCGGCCAAGGGCAATATTGCGACATGACGCTGCATGATTGCGGCATGGCGCTGCTGCACCCCCATGCGGCGAATTACTTCCTGTCCGACAAGCGCCCCAAGGCCACGGGTAATCCGCATCCGAATTTGGTACCCTATTCCAAATTCAAGACCAAAACCTGCGAGATTTTCATCGCTGCCGGCAATGACCCGGCCTTTCGGAAATTCTGCGAGTTCCTGGGCATTCCTGATGTCGCAAAGGATGAGCGCTTTGCCACCAATGGCGCGCGCGTGATCAATCGCGATGCGCTGACGGAGATTCTGGAAAAGCGCTTTTCCACCGAAGATGGCCATGACCTCACGCGGCGCATGCTGACGGTTGGCTTACCCGCCGGCCCGGTGCTGCATGTGGATGAAGCCATGGCGGCGGATCACACAGCGTTCCGGGAAATGGTCGCTGATATCGGCGATTACCGCGCGCTGAATACGCCGATCAAACTGTCCCGCACGCCAGGTGGTGCTCGCACGCGCCCGCCGCGCTTCAACCAGCATGGGCGCGAAGTGCTGCTGGCGCGTGGGTTCAGCGAGGCGGAGATTGCCACGCTGGAAGCCGATGGTGTGATTGTGGGCGCGCGCAGGAAAGCCTGAACACGTTAAGCAGCGGCCGCGATTGTCGGCCCCTGCCCCGCTACCGTCGTGCGCACCATATGCCGCCGTTCCGTCGTACTCGCGAAGGGGGTGGCGCGGTGCAGCACGGCGCGGTTGTCCCAAATCAGCAAATCGCCTGGCGACCAGCCATGGCTATAGATGAAACGGTCTTCGGTGGCATGCGCCATCAGGCGATCAATCAGCGCGCGGCTTTCGGCTTCAGTCATGCCGTCAATGCTGCGCGCATGGGCACCCAAATAAAGCGCGGGGCCATAGGGGTTTTCTTCCAGCACCACGGCCTGGCGCACCGCCGGGTGTTGCGTCTTTTCCGCTTCCGTCACCAGCGTGGGATCAACCCGCCCGCGTGACCAGCCGAAATCATGCAGCGCCACCATACCGCGCAGCATGGCCTGTTCAGCAGCGTCCAGCGCGGCAAAGGCGCCACGCATGAAGGCGAATTCCGTATTGCCGCCCGCGCTTGGAATCTCGCGCGCCGAAAGCAAGGATGCCCGCGCCGGGTTTGGCTTGAAGGAGGAATCATGGTGCCAATGCCGATTGGCCTTATTGTTCAGCAGTTGCTTATCGCTGGGTGCCGCAATCTCACCGCCGGGGCCGATATTGCTCAGCACAATCACGGCGCTGCCGGCGCCAAGCGCGCCGGGGCGCGTCATTTCCAAAACCCCGAAACCTTGGCTGAAGGCGATCTGCGCCGGGTCATCAATAACCTGGCCCGGCAGCACCAGCATAGCGAAGCGGTCCAAAGCGTCGCGCAGCGCTGCCATGGTGGCACCATCAATGCCGCGCGCGACATCAACGCCTTCAATACGGGCGGCGAAAAGCGGTTGCAGGGGGGTGATGTTGAGCATGGCCAAATCCTCCGACAGGAAGGCTAGGCCGGAAGAACCCTCTCAGAAAAGCCCCTCGATCCGCCCTTCCCCATCCAGGCCAATCGTCTCCGCCGCCGAGCGGCGTGGCAGGCCGGGCATGGTCATGATGTCGCCGCAAACCGCGACAATGAAACCAGCACCGGCGGAAAGCCGCACTTCCCGCACCGGCAACACATGATCCACCGGCGCACCGAGCTTGGTTGGGTCCGCGGTGAATGAATATTGCGTCTTGGCGATACAAACCGGCAGATGCCCGAAGCCTAGTTCCTCAAACCGCGCGAGGCGCTTCGCCACATCAGCCGGCAGTGCGATATCGCGCGCGCGATAAATCTGCTGCGCGATGCTGCGGATTTTATCGGCCAAGGGCATGGCATCGGGATAAAGCGGTACGAAGCGCGCGGATTTTGCCGCGATGCGCGCTTGCACGGCGCGCGCCAATTCCGCCGCCCCCTTCGCGCCATCACCCCAATGGGTGCAGAGGATCGCTTCCGTCCCGGCCGCCTGGATCGCCGCTTGCACCGCGGCGATTTCCGCATCGGTGTCTGAGGTGAAGCGGTTTAGCGCCACCACCACCGGCAGGCCGAACTTGCCCATATTCTCGACATGGCGGGCGAGGTTGCTGATCCCGCGCGTTACTGCCGCCACATCTTCCCGCCCAAGGTCAGACTTCGCGACCCCGCCATGCATCTTGAGCGCGCGGACGGTCGCCACAATCACACAGACCGAGGGGTTCAGCCCCGCCAGGCGGCATTTGATATCAAGGAATTTTTCGGCGCCGAGGTCAGCGCCAAAGCCCGCTTCCGTCACGACAACGTCAGCCAATTTCAGCCCAAGCCTGGTTGCCATGACGCTATTGCAGCCATGGGCGATATTGGCGAATTTGATATCAAGGAATTTTTCGGCCCCGAGATCGGCACCAAAGCCCGCTTCCGTCACCACAACATCGGCAAGCTTCAGCCCAAGGCGTGTGGCCATGACGCTATTGCAGCCATGGGCGATATTGGCGAAGGGCCCGCCATGCACCAGCGCAGGGGAACCCTCAATGGTTTGCACCAGATTGGGGGCGAAAGCGTCGCGCAAAAGCGCCGCCATGGCGCCATCCGCCTTTAGATCCGCCGCCGTAATCTGCCGCCCATCGCGCGTCTGCCCCACCACCATGCGCCCCAGGCGTTCCTGCAAATCCGGCAAATCCCGCGCGAGGCAGAACACCGCCATGACTTCGGAGGCGACGGTGATGTCAAACCCATCCTCACGCGGGAAGCCATTGGCAACACCGCCAAGCGAGGAATTGATGCCGCGCAGCGCACGGTCATTCATGTCTATCGCGCGGCGCCAGGAAATGCGGCGCGCATCCAGGCCAAGTTCATTGCCCCAATAGATATGATTATCCAGCATGGCGGCCAGCAGGTTATTGGCGCTGGTGATGGCGTGGAAATCGCCGGTGAAATGCAGGTTGATGTCTTCCATCGGCAGCACCTGCGCATAGCCACCACCCGTCGCCCCACCCTTCACGCCAAAACAGGGGCCGAGGGAGGGTTCGCGCAGGCAGATCATGGTGCGCGTGCCCAGCGCATTCAGCGCATCGCCAAGGCCAACCGTGGTGGTGGTTTTGCCCTCACCGGCTGGGGTGGGGTTGATGCCGGTCACCAGCACTAGCGCGCCATCGGGGCGGTCCGCCTGGGCGCGAATGAAATCCAGCCCGATCTTGGCCTTGTATTTGCCGTAAGGTTCCAGCGCGTCTTCAGGAATGCCCGCGCGGGTGGCGATTTCCGCAATCGGCTTCAGCGTTGCGGCGCGCGCGATATCAAGCTCAGTGACCATGTCCTTTCCCCCGGATGCTCACCCTCGCATCGCCATGTCGGGGGCGGGCTGTCAAGGCCGCGGTGCGCGAAACTTGTCCAGATAGGCAGCGCGATGGGCATAGGCGCCGATATGCGCCACCGGCATATCGGTCAGCGCCCAAATACTATTGCCGGGCAATGCCAGCCAGCGCAGGCAAAAGGCGTAGTCTTCAGAAACAAAACCATCGGCCAGGTTCATTTCATCGAAAAACGCCCAGTATTCACCCTCAGCGCCGAATTGGCGGAAGCTTTCCGATTTGCGGCGCGCGACACTGCCGCCTGTGATCAGTTTCTCAAAAGCGGTGCGCGCAATCAGGATGCAGCCAAAGCCAATCCGGTTCACACGCAACAACCCGTTGCGGATCACCAGGTCCGCCGCATCGGGTTCGATGTTGAAGTTCCGCGACAGCGCATTGAGCCGCGCAAGGTCAGGCGGGCCTTCCGGTGCTGCGCGCGCGGCTTCGGCGAAACGCGCAATGTCAAAATGGCGGAGCGGGCAGGCCAGGCCAATCACCTCCTGCCCGGTCTGCAATAGCCGCGTGATGGCGCCCTTGGGCACGCCAATATCGGAATCGAGAAACAGCAAATGGGTGAAATCCGACCGCGCCAGGAATAGGCTCGCCAGGATATGGCGCGCGCGCGTCACATAGGCGCCATCATAATTGAACCAATCCGCGCCATGCCCGGCATCGCGCAATTCATTCACCATGTTCACGATGGAAAGCGTGGTTTCCACCTGCATGGTGCTGGCGACGGTGGGTGTGGCGATGAAAAGCTTCATGCCGCCGCGGGCAGGGCTTCGGCCAGGGCATCGCGGAAGACGGCGATGGCGCGCTGCATGTCTTCAGGCGTCAGCGCGCCAATTGCGCCAACGCGCATGGTGGGTTCGGCCGTGTTCCAGAAATTGCTGATCAGCACACCGCGCGCCTTCAAAGCTTCCACATAGCGCGGGAAATCAAAGCGCGGATCGGATGGCTGATGCACGGTCACAATGATTGGCCCCTGCTCTGGCTTGGTCACATAGGGCTTGATGCCCATGGCAACAAAACCATCGTAAAGCGTATCGGCATTGGCGCGGTACCGCGCATGGCGCGCCTTCTGCCCGCCTTCCTTTTCAAAAAAATCAAGCGCCACATCGAAAGCCGCCAAAGCCTGCACAGGCGGCGTGAAGCGGAAGGACCCAAAGCCCGCGCGTTCCGCATGGGTCAACACATCGGCCAGGTCAAAGCACCAGGACCCCGCCTGGCCAGCCCGCGCCTTGATGCTATCAATCCGCGCCACCGCAAAGCCAATGCCTGGCATGCCTTCCAGACATTTGCCGGACGTGAACATCAGCGCATCGCATTCGGGGTGCTCGGCCATATTGAAGGGCAAAGCGCCAAAGGCGGAAACCGCATCCATGATCATGCGCCGACCGGCATTGCGCACCGCGCGCCCAATGCCCGCCGCATCATTCACAATGCCGCTGCCGGTTTCGCTATAAACAAAGGACACATGGCTGATCGTGGGATCAGCGGCGAGTACGGGTGCAATATCTTCTTCGCGTGCGCCGCGCGTATCGGGCAGGTCAAGCGTCACCACATCGCGCCCAATTTCACGCGCAATGCGTTCCATGCGCGATGCATAGGAACCATTCATCGGGATCAGCAGCTTGCCATCCGGCGGCACCAGGCTTCTGATCGCCGCTTCCATCATGAAATGCCCGCAGCCTTGCAGCGGCAGCGTCACATGTTCCCCGGCAATGCCGCCCGCGATATCTCGCACCCTTTCCCGGATGCGCGCATAGGTCGGGCGAAAGCCATGATCCCAGGGCGCGATATCCTGGGCCATGGCGGCGCGGGTTTCGGGGCGGGTCTGCACGGGACCGGGAATGAGCAACATCATGCGCCAAGCCATGCCAGACCCATCAGGCGATGAAAACCCCCGCAATCTCGCGTCGCAGCTTTTCGCGGATGGCGGCGGCGAACCCCTCATAATCCTGGCAATGCATCACAAAGGCGCCGGGGCCGCCAATCACCTCCGCGGCGTAATGCGCCATCAGGTCGGGTTCTTCGTTCAGCACGGCCAGCGCATTGATGGTGATGCCGACCTCGACGCCGATATCGCGGATCGGCCCGGGCGGGCGGCCCTGATTATGCGCGCCATCGCCCGAGACATCCAAAACCATCCGCCGCGCCAGTTGTGGTCCCGAGGCGAAAAGGGCGAGGGCCGCCGCCATCCCCTCCCCCAAAGCGGTCGCGCCGGGCGGCACCAGGCGGGGGAGTACCTCAATCGCCGCTGCCAGCGCCGCCACATCGGCGGGGCTGGTCAAAACCTGCCAGGGAATGGCGATTTCCTGCGCGCGTTCGCCAGACCAGAACAGCATCGCCACGGCTGAAGCTCCTGCCGGGCCGGAAACCAGCGCCTGCGCAATCTCCGCGTCCCGGAAGGCCGCGGCATAGCCGCCGATCATCAGGTCAAACTCCGCCCGATCCACGGAGGATGAAGCATCAACGGCCAAGACCAGGGCAAGATCAACACGCTGCATGGCGCCATTATGCCATAGCCAAACTTGCGCTGCGTCAATAACGGCGCTGCGTCATTGCGGTTATGTTGCGCTTCGAAGACAGGAGGATGCCATGCCAAATCGCAGCATGGGTGAAATGGTCCGCGACCAGAACCCGCTCACCATGGGGCCGGATGCGACTGTGCAGGAAGCCTGCGCCGCCATGCATCGCCGGCGCGTTGGCGCCGTGCTGGTGACAGACCCGGCTGGGCTGCTGCTTGGCATTTTCACTGGTCGGGATGCGGTGCATTTCCTCTCGCACGGGAAGGACGGCACGGAAATCCGCCTGTCAGACGCCATGACGCGCCACCCCATCTGCCTGCCGCCCGAAGGCAATGCCATGGATGCGCTGCATATGATGGCTGATGGCGGCTTCAGGCATTTGCCCGTGGTGCGCGATGGCAAGGTGGTGGGCATTGTCTCCCGCTATGATTTCCGCGCCAAGGAATATGGGCAATTGGACAAGGAAACCGGGTTTTTTGAGTGCCTGAGATAGGGTGAAGGCGCCCCCCTAGCCCTGCCTCCCCACCCGACCTAGTCTTGCCGGGACGGAGGAATGACATGCCCGAAAGCCCGATAGACACCAAACTTGCCGCCGAAGCCGCCCTGCCCTTGGCTGGCGTGCGTATTCTGGACCTGACACTCGCCCGCGCTGGCCCCACCTGCGTGCGCCATTTGGCCGATTGGGGCGCCGAGGTGATCCGCGTGGAACCACCCGCCAATGCCGATGGCTTCGGCGGCGATCGCGATGGCTATGATTTTCAGAACCTGCACCGCAATAAGCGTTCCATCGCGCTTAATCTGAAATCATCGGAAGGCAAGGCAGTGCTGATGAAGCTTGCCGCTTCAGCGGATGTTGTCGTTGAGAATATGCGCGTGAAGGTGAAGCATCGCCTCGGCATCGCCTATGAAGATCTGAAGCCGATCAACCCGCGCCTGATCTATGCCTCGATCTCCGGCTTTGGTCAGACCGGGCCTTACGGGGAACGCGCCGGCGTGGATCAGATCGCCCAAGGCATGGGCGGGATGATGACCATCACCGGTGAGCCTGGTCGTGGGCCGATGCGCGCGGGCATTCCCTTTGTGGACCTGACAGCCGGCAATCTGCTGGCGCTTGCGGTGATGATGGCGCTGTTCCAGCGGGAGAAAACCGGCCAGGGCCGCTATGTGCATACCAGCCTGCTGGAAGCCATGGTATTCATGCTGGATCTGCAAGCCGCGCGCTGGCTGATGGATGGCGAAATCCCGGGCCAGGCCGGCAATGACCATCCAGTGAATATCCCGATGGGCGTTTTCCCCACCGCCGATAAGCCCATCAATATCGCCGCGTCTTCAGCCAAGATGTGGGCGCAATTCGCCGAAGCGCTGGGCCGCAAGGATTGGCTGGAGGTTGAGGAATGGAAAACCCTGAAGGGCCGAAGCGCTGATCGCGCGCGGCTCAATGAAACCATCGGCGCAGTAACCAGCACCAAGCCGAGCGAGTTTTGGATTGACCTGCTGGAACGCATCGGCATTCCTTGCGGGCCGATCAACCGCGTGGACCAGGTGTTTCAAGACCCGCAGGTGAAGCATTTGGCGATGGCACTGCCGATGACCACGCCCAAGCGCGGCCTGACGCATATTGTCGGCACAGCCATCAATATGCAGGGGATTGAAAGCAGCGTGCGGCGCATTCCGCCACAGCTTGGCGAACATTCTGCCGAGATTCTGCAACAAGCCGGCTATGGCGCGGCGGAGATTGACCAATTGCGCGCGCTTGGCGTGATCAGCGAGGGATAAGTCAGATGGAATTCGCAGAAGGCAAAATTCTTGCCGAAATCAAGGGCGGCGTTGGGCGCATTACCTTCAACCAGCCCGAAAAACGCAACGCAATGTCGGTTGCGATGTGGGATGGCATGGGCCAGGCTTTGGATGTGTTCACGGCGGATACATCTGTCCGCTGCGTGGTGCTGACCGGCGCGGGCGACAAGGCTTTCGTCTCAGGTGCCGATATCAGCCAATTCGATAAAATCCGTTCAGATGCCGATGCGCAAAAGGAATATGGCCGGCAGACAGCGGTTGGGCGCTTGAAGCTGGCCACTTATGCAAAGCCTGTCATCGCCGAAATCCGTGGCTTTTGCATGGGCGGCGGGCTTGGCATTGCCATGTCCTGCGATATCCGTATCGCAGCCGAGGGCAGCCAATTTGGCATTCCGGCGGCGAAGCTTGGCATCGCTTACGGCTTTGACATGGTGAAGCATCTGGTTTCCCTGGTTGGCCCGGCGCATGCCAATATGATCCTGATGTCGGGCGAACGCTTTGACGGGCGGGAAGCCGAGCGTGTTGGCCTGATCAACAAGCTGGTGCCTGCCGATGCGCTGGCAGGCGAAGTGGCCAAGCTGACCGCGACCTTGGCGCAAAACGCCCCGCTCTCGCTTTTCGCCAATAAGCGCACGGTGCAGGCGGTATTGCAGGACAAGGCGGATCGCGACATGGCGGCGATCCAGGCTGATTTGAACGCCTGTTTTGACAGCGCCGATTACAAGGAAGGCCGCAAGGCCTTCATGGAAAAGCGCAAGCCCGCCTTCCAGGGGCGGTGATCCTCTGCTTGCCGGTGCCGCCCGACTAGGCGGTTTCCGGCTTGCGGCAAGTTTAACCAAAGGTAAGTTGAACCCGGCCAGCCAAACGCTATGTAACGGGTTCCGGTCACCCCAAGCCCAGGACGCCCAGACCCGCCATGGAAGACGCCCTGCCCCCGATTGCCGGGAACCACCAGCACGCACCCATTTCCCGCCTGATTGCGGAGGTGGTGGAGCGCTGCCCGGGCGAACGCATCACCCTTGGCGAAATGGCCGAGGCTTTCGGCGACCGCGCCTTTGGTCTTTTGATCCTGATGCTCTGCCTGCCGGGGCTCTTGCCTGGCATGGCCTCCATTTTCGGGACGCCCATGCTGATACTCGGCGTGCAAATGGGGCTTGGCTTTCGCAAGCCAAAGCTACCTGGCTTCATCGCGCGGCAAAGCCTGAAGCGCACCGATGTGCTGCGGCTTTCCAGCGGTTCTTCGAAAATGCTGGCGCGCGTGGAACGCTATGTCAGGCCACGCCCTGGCCCCTTCACCAACAACACCGCGGATTGGCCCGCCGGCCTTCGGCACCATCATCATGTCGCTTGGCGTGGTGGAGAATGACAGCAAGGTGGTTGGGGTTGGTATTCTTACGACGATACTCGCCAATATTTTCGCGACCGCGGTGTTGGTCGCCATTGTCTGGTTTGGCGTTGAGGCTCTCGGCTACGTCCTCTGATGTCAATGCGGCTGGACAGATCAGCGCAGGCTGACTAGCCTTCATTCATGCTTCGGTGGCCCGAAAGGGCTTAAACGGGAATGCGAGAGACGGTGAAACCCACCGCCAATCCGCGGCTGCCCCCGCAACTGTAGGCGACTATATCTGCCCATAGGCCATTGCGCATCAGCGTGAGAAGGCGGGCAGATGGAGAGAAATCTCCAAGTCGCGAGCCAGGAGACCGGCCGTTGCATAGTTGTCTCGCGCGTATCGGGCGGGGTGCACCGATGCAACGGACCAAGGCTGTGTGGGCACGCGCCCGCGCATCTCCGTCTGCGAACAGCGTAGGAAATGCCCCAGGGCCGCAAGGCTTT
>JAPLOJ010000386.1 GCA_026400795.1 Alphaproteobacteria bacterium | reverse complement strand
TTCAAATCCAGCGCAAGCCCGATCGGCAATTGCGCCATGGCGTAGCTTGCGAAGAAACAAGCCGCGAGCAAGCCAAGCTCCGCCGCCGTCAGGCCGAATTCAAGCGCGAGTAAGGGCCCAATCACCGCAACCAGGGAACGATTGGCCTGATTGATGAAATTGATCGCCGCCAGCGGCAGGGTGATGCGGGTGAAAAGCGACATAGGCCGAGCATGGCACGCCTGCCCCGCCCCGCCCATAGGGCGCTTCAGGGCAGGCTGAGCCTCACGGAGATCGGGCAGTGATCGCTGATCACATCACGCAGCGCCGGATCGCGTTCCGTGTAGGAAAACACGCGAAAACTGTCCTTGATGAGCCAATCCGCCGCGCGCAGCCCCAGCAGGATATGGTCAATGAAAGCGCGCCCCTGCCCATCCCGAGACCAACAGGGATTGGAAAAACCTTCCGTGGCACGGCGCAAGGGTGATGCGGCATTCAGAATGGAAAGCACATCATCGTCCCGCGAAAAACGCCGGTTGAAGTCACCCAGAATGACAAAGGGAATATTCTCCCGGCGTCTATCAGCGATCCAATCCGCCAGGATATGCGCCTGCTGGCCAAGGCTTTGGCAATCGCTGTTATTGGGCTGGCGCACGGAACCCTGTGAGCATCCGCCATCCAGGTGGATCGAAAGCAACCGCAGCCGCGCACCATTCTCGCCATGCAGCGTGATATCAGCACCGCGCCGCAAGGAACGCCGCGCGGTGGGGCGAAGATCCAGCGCCATCAGATCGGGGTTGCGCGTGACATTGAGCCCCTTGCGCCAGGCAAAGCCCGCGCGCTGCACATCACTTTCCGCCGGAAAGTGAAAATCATAAGCGGTGGAATCAAACACCCGCGCGGCGGCCAAAGGCCCATCCACTTCCTGCAGCGCAATCACATCCGCCGCCAACCGCTCGGCATAGGCGCGCAGGCGGGCAAAATCGGGCTCGGTCCTAGTGGTCAGATCGCGCGGCAGGTCTGGATGGCCGGCGGGCTTAGTAGTGAGCCAGGCGATATTCCAGGTGGCGAGTTTGATTTCCTGGGCCCATGCGGGCAGCGCCAGGAACATCAGGGCCAGAAGGATCAGCGCGCGCATGGTGGCCTCATAAAAGTTGCGCCAAATAGGGCGCGGGTTCTGGTTTTTTGGTTAAAGCTTCAAGGGGCCGCGCGCCAGAGGCCAGCAGGAAATCAGCCAGCGCATCCATCTCAGCCGCTGGGCGCGTGATGTCGTGGAAGGGGTCATCGGTGGCGGAACCGGGCGGGACCCAGATGATCGTCTCATAACGCGCGCGCGTCAGCAGCACGCGATAGGTATTCAGGATGTAGCGCTGTTCCTCAGCGCCGCGCACGATCTGCCATTGATGGCCGGCAAAGCGCCGCGCGCGCCATTGACCGGAATGGCGGAGGAAATCTCCACCCCAGGCAAGGCCCACCACATCCAATTCCAAACCTTGGCAATCATACTCTGTGGCAAAGGTTTCAAGCGCTTCGGAAGAACGGATATCCGGCCAGCGTTTCAGGAACCAATCGGCAATATCGGGCACCTGCACGCCAAGCCCTTCTGCGCGCAAGCGCCGCGCTCCGGCGGAAGCAACAAGGCCTGCGCGGCGCAAGCCCCTTGTGCGGGCGCGCAAGGCCGCGCGCCAAGCATTGGCATCGCGCGTGACGTAGTAGGGTAATTCTGGCGTCGCTTCTGCAATGGCACGCGCGGCGGGCGCATCACCGCTGAGCACCGCATCCACCCATTCCGTGCCCCTGCTGGTGCGCAGGCTACGAATAGGGGTTTGTAAGTCCAGATCATCATCGAAGCTGAGCCAAGCCGGTGCGCCTTCGGCCAGACGCTGCGCGGGGTCAGCGGCGGTGGTGCTGCGCCGTGCCGCTACCGCGCGCCAGGAAGATGAAGCCGCAATTACGCGGCCCCATTCCGCAAGCCCGGCTTCACCCGTATTGATTTCCTGGCCATTACCGATCAGCGCGACAATCACGGCCCAGCCTTCATGCCGCGCCATGATTTCCAGCGTATGAGCGGGTTCGCTCATGGTCAGGTGGCTTTTGCGGCGCTGGCCATCGCGTGTTGCTTGCGCTTCATCCCAGGCGCGTTGAGCTTCATCAAACACAATGATTCGCGCTTCGGGCACTTCATGCGGGTGCACCACGTGATGTTCCAGAAAGCGATGCACATTCTGCAACGCGGTGCGCGCGGCGCGTTCTGCTGCCTGAAAGGTCGCGCCGCCTTGGGGGGCGGCATCACGCGCCAAGGCTTCACGTAGCACTGTCACCAGCGGCACATTACCGGAAAGGAAGGCCGCGCCGGACTCTCGCAGCGCGCCGAAAACCAGGTTGAGGCCGCAAAGCGTTTTGCCCGCGCCGGGAATACCGGTGACGAAGACAACATAGCGCCCGCCTTCGGCTTGGGCACGCGCGATCACGCGCGCAATGGCATCGGTGGTGCGGGTCAGGTTATGCGCATCGGCGCGTGTGGCGCCGATATCGGGCACGGCGTTGCGCCGATACAAAAGCCGCGCTGCCTCCAGCACGCTTGGCACGGGGCGATAGGCGGAACGCGCCCAGGCTTCCGGTTCAATGCGTATCGCTGGCGGCGCGATGGCCGCCTGCGCATGGCGCCATTGGCGACCATCACCGGCGCCACGCCATGCCAAAACAGCGGCAGGTCAAGATCGCGCTGCGGCGCGGCAGGCGCGACCAATACGGGAATGATCGGCACGCCGCGGCTGCCCGCGTGAAAATCATGCAAATCCATGGCGTAATTATCGGTCTGGCGCAGATCGGTAAGGTCCGGCCTCTGCGCGCCCATCTTGAATTCCAGCACAAAAATCGCGCGATCAGTCAGCAGAATTGCATCGGCGCGTTTTTCCAGGCGCAGCAAATCGCATTCCATGAAGATGTGCCAGGAAGCGTCGCCCTCGGCCAGCGCATCCTGCAACAAGGCCGCGCTGGCTTCCCAGGAATCGCGTTGCTGCACTTCAAGCCCGGCAAACCGCGCCGCCTGTTGATAGGCCAAGGCGGCAGTGATTTGCGCCGGTGTCTGACGGCGAAATTCTCCAAGGCTTTGCGCGAACCACGGCCTCATGCCTTGCCCTTTCGCGGCCAGGTTGCGATCAGCACACTCAGTATCATCAGCGCGAAGCCAATGGCGTGGATGGCGGTAAAGGCTTCTTGCAAGATCACCACTGCCACCAGCGCAGCGGTCGCGGGCAGGAAGGCGGTGAAGATGCCAGCAACACCGGCGCCGACGCGCTTCAAGCCCGCATACCAGAGCAGCAGGCAAAGCACACTCGCCGTCACGCTATGAAACACCAGCAACACCGCAAGGCGCGGATCGGCCAGCGCGGCGATGCTGCCGATATCCGGCAAGGCAAAGGGCGCCAGCATCAACGCCGAGAAAATCTGCATCCAAAGGCTTGCCGTGATCACCCCAACACGGCCCAAGATGCGCCGTGCTAGCAGCACGTAAAGCGCTTCGCCGATCACGCCGCCGAAGATCAGCAGATTGCCGAGGACGGAACCGGCTGTGTCATCCCCGCTGCGCGCAATCGTCATCGCCGCCATGCCAAAGGCGGCGAGGCTGACCGCGATCCATTGTGGCGGCGTCAGGCGTTCGCGCAGCCAAAAGGCGCTACCCAAAGCGACCACCGCGGGTAGGCTTGCCAATACCAGCCCGCCTTCCAGCGCCGAGGTGAGGCGCAAGCCCGCCAGCAAGCCCGCATTATAGATCACGGTGCCGAACAGCGCTTGCCAGGCAAGGTTGCGCATGACCTCGCCCTCAGGCCGTGGCGCGGATTCCAACAGGCGCGCCAAGGGCCAAAGTAGCAGCACCGCCAAAACGCAGCGCAGAAAAGCGATCATCGGAATGGGCAGCGCTTCCGCAAGCAATTTTGCAACCGCGACATTGGCGCCGACCAGCGCCATGGAGACCGCCAATTGCAGATAAGCGATGCGCGGCACGCCCGGCGTCACCCGGTATCATCCGCCTGGCGAAAGGGGGAAAGCGTCGCAAGTGCGGCCATTTCGCGTTCCATCGCCGGGCGTTCGCGCGCAAGAAATTCACCCACCGCGCGGGACAGCCCGGGATGCGCGATCCAATGCGCGGAATAGGTCGGCACGGGCAGATAGCCACGCTGGATTTTATGCTCACCCTGCGCGCCCGCTTCAACGCGCGGAATGCCATGCGCAATCGCAAAATCCATTGCCATGTAATAGCAAAGTTCAAAATGCAAAAAGGGCACATCCACAATGGCGCCCCAATTTCGGCCATAAATCGCATCGCGCCCGATCAGATTAAGCGCGGCGGCGACGGGTTCCCCATCTCGCTCCGCCACCATCAGCAGCACGCGATCACCAAGCCTTTCACCAAGCAGTGGCCAAAAAGCCCGCGTGAGATAGGCGCTGCGACCCCATTTCTTGTCAGTGGTGGCCTGATAGAAGCGGTGAAAGGCCTGCCAATGGCGTGGCGTAATTTCTGCCCCGCGCAAAGTGCGCAGCGTCAGCCCAGCCGCCTGCACATCGCGCCTTTCGCGCTTCAGCGCCTTGCGCTTGCGTGATGCCAAGGCGCCCAGGAAATCATCAAAATCGCGATAGCCCTGATTGGACCAATGGAATTGCGTGCCAAGCCTTTGCAGCCAGCCGGCATCACCCAAGGCGCGCCATTCGGCTTCCGTACAAAAGGTAGCATGGACAGATGATGCGCCAATGCCCTCGCAAGCTTGCACCAAGGCGCCGGCCAAAACATCCGGCCCAAAGCCGGCATCGGGATGGATCAGCAGGCGCGGGCCAGGCACGGGGCTGAAGGGCGCGGCCACTTGCAGCTTTGGATAGTAATCCCCGCCGGCACGTTCCAAAGCATCCGCCCAGCCATGGTCAAACACATATTCGCCCTGGGAGTGAGATTTGGCATAGGCCGGCGCGCAAGCAAGCACGCGCCCGGCAGCGTCACGCAAAGCCGCGTGTTGCGGCAGCCAGCCGCGTTCCGCCACCGCGCTGCCGCTTTCTTCCAGCGCCAACAGAAAGGCATGGCTCACGAAGGGATTG
>JAPLOJ010000271.1 GCA_026400795.1 Alphaproteobacteria bacterium | reverse complement strand
GGTGAGACGATGCATATTGATTTCGCCGGCAGTTCCAAACAGGTGGATCGCGGCATCAATTGCGTGATGAATTACACCCATGCCTATTCGGTTTATCCGGTGAAATGCGCGCTTGATCCTTTCACCCCGCGCAATGAGGGCTCCTACGGCGCCATTACCGTCAGCGCACCTGAGGGCAGTATTCTAAATCCGCGCTTCCCGGCGGCGTGCAGCGCGCGGCAATTGACCGGACATTTGCTGGCGGGTGCGATCTATAAGGCACTCGCCCCCATCATGCCGGACAAGATCATTGCGGAATGCGGCGGCGCGCCCACCATGCGCGCGCTGTTCAGCGGGTTGGATGGCGCGGGGGATCGGTTCTCACAAGTCTTGTTTGCCTCGGGCGGCATGGGGGCATCGCCCCATCGTGACGGGCTGCCCACCACCGCCTTCCCCACCAATGTCGGCGCAGGTTCGATTGAGGCTTATGAGAGTGTCGCCCCCTTGGTGGTCTGGAAGAAAAGACTGCGCGCGGATTCCGGCGGCGCGGGGCGCTTCCGTGGCGGGCTTGGGCAGGAAGTGGAGATCGAGGTGCGTGCCCCGGATGAAGTGCGGCTTTCCCTTCTATCCGACCGGCGCGATCATCCGGCGCAGGGCGTCTTGGGCGGTGCGGCTGGCGGTGCGGCGGTGATTGCCTTTGATGATGGCACGCGCCCGCATCCGAAATCCCGCACCACCGTGGCGCCTGGCACGCGGGTGACGCTGCTCTATCCTGGTGGCGGTGGTTATGGAGACCCCGCAACGCGTGATCCCGAAGCATTGGCCGCGGATATCCGCGATGGCTATGTCTCCGCCGAAGGTGCCACACGTGATTACGGAGCCAAGCCATGAACGCGACAGCACGCATCGGCGTTGATGTCGGTGGCACTTTCACCGATTTCGTTTTGCATGATCCAGCGCGCAATCTGGTAGCGACCGGCAAGCGCCTGACCACACCAGATGATCCATCGGAAGCGATTGTCGCCGGCATTGCGCGGCTGCTGGAGGAAACCGGCCTCAAGCCCGGCGATTTGCACAGTATTGTGCATGGCACGACGCTGGTGACGAATACCATCATTGAACGCACCGGCTGCAAGGTGGGGTTGCTCACCACCGATGGCTTCCGCGATTCCATCGAGATCGGGCGCGAAATCCGCTACGATCTTTATGATCTTTTCCTGGAAGCACCACCCACTTTGGTGCCGCGCCATTTGCGCCTGGAAGTGCCCGAACGCTTGGATGTTCAAGGCCAAATACTGCTGCCCCTGGATGAGGCCGCGCTGATCGCCGCCGCGCGCCAATTGGTGGAGGTTGAGAAGGTTGAAGCGCTGGCGATTGGCTTTTTGCATGCCTGGCGCGACCCGCGCCATGAACGCCGCGCGGCGGAGGTGATACGCGGGCTTTATCCTGATCTGCCCATGACGCTTTCTTCCGCCGTGGCGCCGGAAATCCGCGAATTTGAACGGATCAGCACCGCCTGCGCCAATGCCTATGTGCAGCCACGCATGCAGCGCTACCTGGCGAAGCTTGAAGAATCCCTCGCCGCGATGGGCGTGACGGGGGCGCTTTACGTGATGCTCTCGGGCGGTGGCATTGCTTCCGTGCAGGAGGCGAAGGACTACCCAATCCGCCTGATTGAAAGCGGGCCGGCTGCGGGTGCCATGGCGGCATCATGGCTCGCGCAACGCGCCGGGCTGGATCAGGTGATTTCCTATGACATGGGCGGCACCACGGCCAAGATGTGCCTGATCCAGAATGGGGCGCCGGACCGCAAATTCGATTTCGAAGCAGGGCGTGTGCGGCGCTTTCAGAAGGGTTCCGGCCTGCCGCTGAAAGTATCCGTCGTGGATATGATCGAAATCGGCGCCGGCGGTGGTTCCATCGCGCGGGTTGATCCCGCTTCCGGGCTGATGAAGGTCGGCCCGCGCAGTGCAGGCGCCAAGCCAGGCCCGATCTGCTACGGGCGCGGCGGTGTTGAGCCCACCGTCACCGATTCCGATTTGGTGCTTGGCCGGCTTGATCCGGCCTATTTCCTGGGTGGCGAAATGGCGCTTGATCTGCCCGCCGTGACGCGCGCCGTGAGTGGTGATCTTTCCGCAAAATTGGGCGTGAGTGCCGATGATGCCGCGCTTGGCATTCGCCGCATTGTGGATGAGACCATGGCGGCGGCAACGCGCATGCATATGGCGGAAAAGGGCCGCGATCCGCGCCGCTTTACGCTAATTGCCTTTGGCGGCGCGGGGCCGGTGCATGCGTGTGATTTGGCGCGGCTGCTCAAGATCAAGCGCGTGTTGGTGCCACTCGGCGCCGGTGTGGCTTCCGCGATTGGCTTTCTGGTCGCCCCACCCGCGACTGATTTGGTGCGCAGCCTTGTGGGTCGGTTGGAGAGGCTCGATTGGGCGAAAATTGCCGCGCTTTACGCCGAGATGGTCGCGGAAGCGCGCGGGTTGTTGCTGGGGGCCGGCGCTGATCCTGCTGATATCATCTACAAACCGGCGGCGGATATGCGGTATGTCGGCCAGGGCTTTGAAATTCCCGTGCCCATGCCAAGCCTTACCCCCGGCAAGCTTGATGCCGCCGCGATTGAACAGAATTTTCTTGCGGCCTACCGCGAACGCTTTGGCCGCGCCCTGGATGGGCTGCCGATTGAAGCGCTGACGTGGCGGCTCGCGGCTTCTGCACCGGGGCGCGATATCGCCATGGAAGGCGCGCAACAAGCCGAGGCAGGCGAAGCGCAGCGCGGCATAAGGCGCGCGCTATTTGAAGGCCATGGCTGGTGCGATTGCGCGGTCTATGACCGCTACCGCTTGGCGCCAGGTGCAGCTTTTGCGGGCCCGGCGCTGGTGGAAGAACGCGAATCAACCTGCGTTATTCCACCTGGGGCACTGGTTTCCGTGGACAAGCATCGCAATCTGATCATTGAATTGAGCCAAAGCTGAGGGAGGCTTCCATGCATTCCATCCAACGCCGTGCGGTTCTAGCCGGGCTATTGGCCGCGCCCGCGCTTCGCACAGCTTCCGCGCAGGAAGCCTGGCCGGCGCGCCCGGTACAGATCATCAATCCCTGGCC
The DNA here is from genome assembly GCA_026400795.1 of Alphaproteobacteria bacterium. GTDB lineage: Bacteria > Pseudomonadota > Alphaproteobacteria > Acetobacterales > Acetobacteraceae > Neoroseomonas. The sequence goes on along the minus strand of JAPLOJ010000271.1, from coordinate 5,619 downwards.
GGCAGGTGGGTCTTCCGACACCATGGCGCGGCTTTTCGCGCAGCGATTCAGCACGGCTTTCGGCCAGCAATTCGTGGTGGATAATCGCGCCGGCGCTTCGGGCACGATTGGGCATGGCGCTGTCGCGCGCGCGCGGCCGGATGGCTATACGCTGCTGTTTGCGACCAATAGCACCTACGCCATCGCGCCCCATCTGATCAGCCCGCTGCCTTATGATAATCGCGCGGGCTTTACGGGCATCAGCCTGGTGGGGCGCACGCCGCAGGCGCTTTGCGTGCATCCTGGCTTGCCGGTGAACACTATCGCGGAATTCCTGGCCTATGTCCGCGCCAGGCCAGAACAGGTTTCCTTCTCCTCAGCCGGGATTGGCGCATCAAGCCATTTGGCGAGTGAAATGCTGATGGCAATTGCGGGGCTTAAGATGCTGCATGTGCCGTATCGTGGTGGCGCGCCTTCCATGCAGGCCGTGGTGGCTGGTGAGACGCAAATGTCCTTCATTGATGCGGTATCTTTCCCTGCCGCATCGCGCCGCGGGGACGCTGAAATTGCTGGCTGTGGGCACGGCCACGCGATCTTCGCTGTTGCCGGAATTACCGACGCTGGCGGAATCAGGTGTGACGGGGTTTGATTCGTCCACCGATATGGCGCTGATGGGGCCGGCCGGCCTTTCCAGCGTGGTGGTGGAACGCCTCGCCGGCGCCGTGCGCGCGGCGGTGGATGACCCCGCTTTTCGCCAGCAGATGATCACGCAGGGGACGGAGCCGCTTGGCGATAGCCCAGCAGAGTTTGATGAGTATTGGACGCGGGAGCTGGCCAAATGGGGCGAGGTAATCAGGAGCCGGGGGATTCGCGCGGCGGGGTGATGGGGCCTGCCCAACAGCTTTGGCACGCCAACCTCTGGCTTTAGTGATGCGCCACGAAGCTTTTTGCGGCACACTCGCCTTGCATGGCCTGGGATACGATCAGCCCCTATAGTCGCGGCTTTCGCGAATTCACCGCAGCCTATGAGGCTTTCGGCTTTGAAGAGATTCATGCCGACGCCCTGCCCTTCCTGCCATCTACGCCAGGTTTGGTTCTGGATGTCGGCGCGGGCAGCGGGCGCGATGCAGCCTGGTTTGCCAATCGTGGCTGGGAGGTGATTGCGGCAGAACCGGCAAAGGCCCTCCGCGAAGAAGCTAGACGCTTGCACGCGGATGCGCGCATTCGCTGGGTGGATGATCGCCTGCCCGGCTTGATTAGCATTCACCAATTAGGCCTCGGCTTTGATCTTATCTGGCTGAGCGGCGTTTGGCAGCATGTCAGGCCCGAAGAGCGTGCGCGTGCGATGCGCAAACTGGTCACGCTCCTGAAGCCGGGCGGCCGCATCATGATGACGCTGCGCCATGGCCCCGCGCCGGATGACCGGCCCATGTGGCCGGTGAATGCGATGGAGGTTGAGCGGCTTGGACTTGATCACGGTCTTGCGCTGCGTGTCGCAACCGAAAGGCGCCAAGACCAGCAAGGCAGAGCGGATATACGCTGGCAAACAGTCATTCTTGATCTTCCGGATGATGGCGCGGGCGCGCTGCCATTGTTGCGCGGCGTGATTTTGCGCCAGGAGAAATCCGCGACCTATAAACTCGCACTACTACGCTGCCTGGCGCGCATTGCCGATACCTCGCCCAATATCGCGCGCGATGCAGGGGAGTATGTCGAACTGCCCCTAGGACTGATTGCGCTTTACTGGATACGCATGTTCAAGCCGCTGGAAGAAGGCGGCATGCCACAGCTTCCAGGTGGCAGCATGGGCTTTGTCAAAGATGCCTTCCGTGCCTTGCAACCCTTGGCAGCTTTTGAACTAAGGCTCGGTGCCAGATTCGACGGGCATTATGGCGAAGCCTTGCGCAAGGCACTTGGGGATGCCGCGCGGTTGATTGCCACCATGCCGGCAACACATTTAACTTTTGCCGATGATCAACCGGTTTTCCCGACCAGCTATGGGCGTATGCCGAAGACGCAATCGGCACTGCAAATAGAAGTCAGCTTGCTGTGGGAATATGGCACCACACTGGTGCCACTGGGCATTTGGCAAGCGCTGCGGCGCATGTCCGCCTGGATCGAGCCCATGCTGGTTGCCGAATGGGTGCGCCTGACGAAGCAATACGCTGAAGGGGCCGGACGCCACCTGCCGGCGGATGATGTCATGGCCGCCTTGCGCTGGCTGGAGCCTGAACGTGACACCCTTTTTGTTCGCAAGCTTGCGCAGGCGCGGCTTAATCGCGGCTCCGCGGTAGAATGTGTCTGGTCCGGCCAAGGGCTGCGCAAGACAGCGCTTGATATTGATCATTGCCTGCCCTGGTCAGCGTGGCCCTGCGGCGATTTGTGGAACCTTCTGCCGGCCGCACCCACGGTCAATCGTAACAGCAAGCGCGAGCTAATCGTCGGTGCCACCAAGCTTGCCGAGGCGAAGCCGCGCATCCTGCAATGGTGGCAGGAAGCCTATTTGGACGGGCCACAGGCGCTGCGCCTTCGCTTCATGGAGGAAGCGCGCAGCACCTTGCCTGTGCCGGCCCAATCTGATGCTCTGGATCTTGAAGATCTCTTTGCCGGGCTTGATTTTCGTCGCCTTCGTCTGCGGCAGGAAACTCAGATCGCGGAATGGCATGGCGGGGCCAAGGCCTGATTCATGGCCCTAACCCTATAAATGTTCCATTTTTGTTCTTGCCAAACCCCTTAGTCTCCGGCATCTTTCGCTTGCGCCGAATCGAGGCCTCAGGGCCTTGTGGCGGGGCGCTGACGAATTTTCTGGTCTCCCTGCCATAAGTTGTGGTAGTTGCGGCCAAAATCGCTTTATGGTTGAAATTACCTCAAGTTACACACCAGCATCGGGGATAGGGCATGGATAAGGGAAAAGCGCTCGACGCAGCGCTCAGCCAGATCGAAAGGGCCTTCGGCAAGGGCTCCATCATGCGCCTCGGCGCCAAGCAATCCTTGCAGGGGGATATTGAGGTTATATCCTCAGGCTCGCTTGGGCTTGACCTGGCACTTGGCATTGGTGGTCTGCCCAAGGGGCGCATTATTGAAATCTACGGGCCTGAATCCTCGGGCAAAACCACGCTCGCTTTGCATGTGATTGCGGAAGCGCAGAAGCGCGGCGGCACCTGCGCCTTTGTGGACGCAGAACATGCGCTCGATCCCGGCTATGCCAGGAAGCTTGGCGTTGATGTGGACAACCTGCTGATCAGCCAGCCCGATGCCGGCGAACAGGCGCTTGAAATCGCCGATACGCTGGTGCGTTCCGGCGCGGTTGATGTGTTGGTGGTCGATTCCGTCGCAGCGCTCGTGCCGCGGGCGGAATTGGAAGGTGAAATGGGCGATACCCATGTCGGGCTGCATGCGCGGCTGATGTCCCAGGCGCTCCGCAAGCTCACGGGTTCGGTTTCCAAATGCAATACGCTGCTGATTTTCCTGAACCAGATCCGCCTCAAGATCGGGGTGATGTTCGGCAATCCGGAAACCACCACGGGCGGTAATGCGCTGAAATTCTACGCGTCAGTCCGCATGGAAATCCGCCGCATCGGTGCCATCAAGGATCGTGATGAGGTGACGGGTAACCACACCCGCGTGAAGGTGGTGAAGAACAAGATGGCCCCACCCTTCCGAGAGGTGGAATTCGACATCATGTATGGTGAGGGCATCAGCAAGCTTGGTGAATTGATTGATCTTGGCGTGAAGGCCAATATCGTTGAGAAATCGGGCGCCTGGTTCTCCTGCGACAGTCAGCGCATTGGCCAGGGACGCGAAAACGCCAAGAACTTCCTGCGCGAACATCCGGATATGGCGGCTTCCATCGAACAGCGCATTCGTGGCCAGGCCGTCGTACTGTCTGAGAAGATGCTCTCCGGCGATGTGACCGAAGAAGAAGAAAAGGCGGCGGCTGAGTAGTCGCCTGCTCAAAAGGCGTGACCCGGCTTACCGGATCACGCCCCCTGCCCGTTCAATCCGCGTAAGCGCCGGCGGCTTCAATAATGGGCCGCCAGCGATCCACTTCCTCGGCCACGAAGCGGCGATGGAAGGCGATGGAAGCGCGCTCATCCGAAGGCACATCGGTCAGCAGATCAGCGAAGCGCTGACGGAGCCTTTCTTCCCGCAAGGCCAGGCGCAGCGCGGCTGAGATATGTTCCTGGATCGGTTCCGGCGTGCCGGCGGGCGCGTAGAGCCCATGCCAGGTGGACATGGCAATGCCCGGCGATCCGGCCTCGGTAGTCGTGGGGACGCTCGGCAGGCCAGCAAGCCGCGCAGAGCTGCTCACAGCATAAACCTTCACGCGATTGTCCCGGATGAACGGCACGGTGTTCGTCGCCTGATCACAAAGCACATCAATGCGCCCGGCCATGAGTTCGGCAATGGCGGGGGCGGTGCCGCGGAAAACCACTGTGGTTGCCTTGGCGCCGGCGGCCTGTTGCACCAATAGCCCGCACAAATTGGCCGCAGAGCTGATCCCAGCCGTCGCCAAATTGATCACATCGCCCTTGCGGTTCATTTCCGCCATCACTTCCCGCAAATTGGCCGCCGGGAAGTCGAGCCGGGTGATCACTGTCATGGCGGCGTCTGAGACTATGCCAAGCGGGGCGAAGCTGCCCGGCACCTGATAGGGCAAGCGCCGGTACAGGGTCGCACTCGCGGCCATGCCGATATTGTTGATCATTAAGGTGTAGCCATCCGGGCGGGCTTGCGCGAGCCGCTGCGGCCCCACCACGGAACCACCAATCGATTCCACCACCACGGATTGGCCGATATGCCGGCTAAGACTATCGGCGACGATGCGGGTGATGGTGTCGGTCGGCCCTCCGGCAGCACCCGCCGCAATGATGGTAATGGGGCGCGCTGGAAAGGCCTGGGCGTGGACGCTTGGGGCGGCGAGCATGGCTGCCCCGGCGGCAAGAATCTGGCGGCGCTTCATGGTTTCCTCCTGCTTTGGCCGGGTGGGCCTGTTCCCTCGCCCCCGGCAGCCATGATCCTGGCAGGCCCGCGCTTTGGTGCGAAGGGGGCGCATGTTACCGAAATCTCACGCGCTCACCCCCTTGAGGCTGTTTCCTTTTGCGCAAGCCTCCGTTAGCGTGTCTCCAATCAGTAAAGAATCTCGCCACCCGAGCGGGACGGAGATTCCAACAGGGGGTATTCGCTTCATGGCGCCACTCTTGGCGTTCAGTCGGTTTGTCGACTGGATCAATCAGAATATCGGCAAGGTCTGCGATTGGCTTGTGCTGCTCGCCGTCCTGGTCAGTTCCGTCAACGCCATGATGCGCTACGGCTTCGACATAAGCTCCAACGCCTGGCTTGAACTGCAGTGGTATATGTATGCCGCCATCGTCATGCTCGGCGCCAGCTATACGCTGAAGCGCAATGAACATGTGCGGGTGGATATCCTGTACATGATGCTATCGCGGCGTGGGCAGATAAAGCTCGATATCGCGGGCATTAGCGTCTTCATGCTGCCGGCCTGCATCCTGATTGGCTGGCTTTCCTGGCCCTTCTTCATGCAGTCCTTCCATATGGATGAATGGTCCAGCAATGCCGGCGGCTTGCTGCGCTTGCCGGTGAAATTCCTGATCCCGCTGGGCTTTGGGCTGCTAACGC
>JAPLOJ010000243.1 GCA_026400795.1 Alphaproteobacteria bacterium | reverse complement strand
TGCGCGAAGTGGAAGCGGGCGCGCGGCCCATCGTGGCGCTGAGCCTTGATGCGGCAGGCGCAAGGCTGGCCGTTGCGTCCTTGGGCGGGAATGTGACGATCTGGGGCCTGGAGACAGCGCGCCTGTTGCACACGCTGGAAGGCCCCGGCCTGCCCGTGTGGTCCGTGGCCTTCGCCCCCGATGGGCGCCTGCTATGGACCGGCGGCGCTGACCGACAAGTGCGGCGCTGGAATGCGCTGAGTGGTCGCGCCATCGGCCCCATCGCCGCGCCTGCCGCTGGTAATCTGCCGCAGGGCCTTGATGCGCATGGCGCACAAGTCTTTCGCGCCTGCAGCGCCTGCCACGCCCTGACCCAAGATGCCGGCCCCATGGCCGGGCCACATCTGCACGGCATTTTCGGCCGCCGCATGGGCTCCCTCCCCGGCTATGCCTATTCGGAACGCCTCGCCCGCGGAGATATAACCTGGGACGCAACCACCATCGGCGATTTATTCACCCGCGGCCCCGATGTGGTGACACCCGGGACGAAAATGCCCGTGCAGCGCGTGGATAATGCAGAAGATTTGGCGGCGCTGCTGCGATTTTTGGAGCAGGCAACCAGATAGGCTTAACCCACCTCCATCGGCAGGCTTGCATCCTTCGCCCATTCATTCATGGAAGCATCATAAACCGCGATATCCTCATGCCCCAATTGATGCAGCAGGAAGGCATCAAGCGTCGCGGCAATACCACCGCCGCAATAGATCAGCTTGCGCTTGGCCTTATCCGCGCCAACCGTGGCAAAGGCGGCGGCCACCTGGTCCGGCGCTTTCAGCTTGAAGCTGCCCGCTTCGAACAATGACGCCGCTGGTAGATTGACGCTGCCCGGAATCCGCCCTGGCCGGCCATAGCGCGGATTTGCCCCGCTATGCAGATCAGGCGCCAAGGCATTGATGGAACAAGTACCAGCATCACCAATCGCGGCCAGCATCTCATCACGCCCCACAAACAAACCAGGCCGCGGTTTCGCGTGCAGCGTCGCAGGGGCATAGCGCGTCTCAGAGGTGGAAATCGTGCGGCCTTCCGCCATCCAGGCATCAATCCCGCCATCCAATATCGCGGCATTATCAAAGCCAATCGCGCGCATCATCCACCAAACCCGCGTCGCCCATTGCGGCGTTTTGCGGGAATAAAGCACCACGCGCGTGCCATCCCCGATGCCACACGCCGCAAGCCGCCCCGCCAGATCATCCGGCGCAGGCATGGTGAAGTTAAAGCGGCCGGTGCGGTCCGAAAGTTCGCCTTGCAGATCAAGAAACCCCGCGCCGGGAATATGGCCCTGATCATAATCAGCCCGCCCGCTTTCGATACGATAAGGCCGGCCCGTACCCGTTTCGTACAAAAGATAGGTGGTGCAATCGAAGATGCGGAGCGTTGGGTCGCCCAGATTGGCCGCAAGCCATTCGGTGCTGACAATCGCCTCCGGGTGCGCATAAGCGGCCATGGGTTCCTCCTGAATTTCCATCACCAAGCCTGCACCGATAGCGGCGCGAACCGCAAGCGCAGGTCACGCAAGTAAGCGATGGATTGTCACTTCCCGCGTTTCGCGATCTTCCAATTCGCGCGTGGTCGGCACGCTGTAACGCGCAATCGGATCAAGCCCCGCTTTCGGCAAATAGGCGCGGCCCGGATCGGCGATCAGCACCTCTGCCCCCGCTGCCACAAGGCCACGCAGCCAAGGCAGGATATGCGTGGTCATCGGCGCTTCGTAGCAGACGTCGCCCGCGAAAATCACATCCCACCGGCAGGGCGCACCGACCACATCGCCGGGCGGGGTAGCCACGGCAACGCCATTCAACGCGGCATTCAGCCGCACAGCGGCCAGCGCCAAGGGATCAATTTCGGCGGCCTCCACCAAAGCCGCGCCGGCTTGTGCGGCGGCAATGGCGGCAATGCCGCAGCCGGCCGCGAAATCCAGCACGCGCTTGCCGGCCACCAGCTTGGGATCATCCAGCACCGCCCGCGCCAAGGCCTGCCCGCCCGGCCAGGCGAAGGCCCAGAAGGGCGGTTCGATGTTTTGTTCGGCCAACCAGGCCTCGGTCGCCTGCCAGATCGGCGTGATCTCAGTCGCCAAATGCAGCGCGATTTCCGGCACCAAGGGCGCGCGTGCAATCACCGTTTGCGCGGCGACGAATTCCTCTGGCGTCACAGCCGGCCCAGCAGAAAGGCCGCGGCAATGGCAAGCCCGACATCTCGATTGGCCTTGAACAGGCAAAGGCAAAGCGCGGGGTCAGCAATATCAAGCTGTATCACCTGCCGCGCCAACATAGCGCCCGGAAGTGCCAGCCCCAGCAAATACCAAGGCGCCAGCCCGGCAAGCCACCCGGCAAGCACCAGCAAGCCCATCGTCAGCCCGTAGCAAAGGATCAGAAAGAGCCAGGTTTTCTCTCCAAGTCGCAGCGCGGAGGAGCGAATGCCAACCAGCGCATCATCTTCCCGATCCTGATGCGCGTAGATCGTGTCATAGCCCAGAATCCAAAAAAATCCCGCGACCCAAAGCGCGAGTGCCGCGCCATCCAGCCCGCCCATCGCCGCCGCATATCCCATGGGCGCGGCCCAAGAAAAAATCACCCCAAGCACCGCCTGCGGCCAATCCGTCACGCGCTTCGCCAGCGGGTAAAGCACTACCGGCACCAGCGAAGCCACACCCAACCACTGCGCCGCGCGGTTCAATTGCAGCAGAATCAGCAAAGCCGCCGCCAGCACCAGCGCTAGAAACACCAGCGCATGGCGAGCGCGGAGCGCACCGGACGCGAGTGGCCGCCCCGCCGTGCGTTCCACCTGCCGATCCAAATCCCGATCCCATAAATCATTCACCACGCAGCCCGCGCCGCGCATCAGCACCGCACCCAGGCCGAACAATGCGGTCAGCCACAGCCCTTGGCGCCAATCCGGCGCCACCATGGCAAAGGCCCAAAGCCCCGGCAGAAACAGCAGCCAGGACCCGATGGGCCGATCCAGGCGCATCAGCAGCGCATAGGGGCGCCAGGCTTGCGGCAGGCGCGCCACCCAGCCGCCACTACGGATATCGGTATGGCCACTCATGGGGCTATAAGGGGCATGGAAACCCGCCATGTCCACCCCGCGCCTATATCTTGAAACCCACCTCGCCGCCGGCCTTGAGATCGAGGCTGAACCCGGCCAGGCGCATCATCTGGGCGCCGTGCTGCGCCGTGGCGTGGGCGATGCCTTGGCGGTTTTCAATGCGCGGGATGGCGAATGGGCTGGGCGAATCACGGCGCTTAGGAAGGATCGTTGCCGCATCGCGCTGGAAGCGCAAAGCCGCGCGCCGGCGCCGGAACCTGATCTCCGTCTGATGGTCGCGGCACTCAAGCGCGATGCCATGGAATGGCTGGTGGAAAAAGCAACCGAACTTGGTGTCGCCGCCATTCATCCCGTCCTCACGCGCCGGTCTGTCGCGGATCGGGTGAACCAGGCGCGGCTTGCCGCCATTGCCCGCGGCGCAGCCGAGCAATGTGAAAGGCTCAGCCTGCCCGTGATCCACGCAGCCATGCCCCTGCATGCTGCGCTGGCCGCCTGGGATGGCGTGCCGCTGTTCATGGCCGCTGAGCGCGCCGATGCGCCCGCCCTTCCGCATGCGCTATCTGGGCAGCGCCTGCCGCTTGGCCTATTGATCGGCCCCGAAGGTGGCTTTGACCGCGCCGAACTTGACGCCGCCCGAAGCTACCCCTTTGTTACATCCATCGGCCTTGGCCCCCGCATCCTGCGGGCGGAAACGGCGGCGGTTGCGGGGCTTTCGGTCCTCGCCGCCCTGGCGGGTGACTGGTCCTGATTATGTTTCGCGTCGTCCCGGCGGCGCCCCTGGAAGGTTTTGATGTCCAATCCCGGCGAGTCCGATCCCACGCCCATCACCTCCACCCGCCAAATGGCGGAATGGTTTGCTGCCGGCTGCAAGCCCAAATCCGCCTGGCGCATCGGTACCGAGCATGAAAAATTCGGCTTCCGCCTGACGGATTATGCCCCGCCGCCCTACGAACCCCAAGGCATCCGCGCCATGCTGGAGGGGCTGATGGCGAAGGGCTGGGAGCCGATACTCGATCGCGGCAACCCGATTGGCCTGAAGCGCGGCGCCGCCTCCGTGAGCCTGGAACCAGGCGGGCAGTTTGAGCTTTCTGGCGCGCCATTGGCGAATATGCATGAAGTCGCCGCCGAGCTTTTCGACCACTTGGATGAGGTGCGCGAAATTGCTGCCCCCTTGGGCCTGGGCTTTGCGCCGATTGGCTTTCATCCGCTGGCAAAGCGCGAAGATATGCCCTGGATGCCGAAGGGTCGCTACGAGATCATGCGCCAATATATGCCGCGCGTCGGCGCCATGGGCCTTGATATGATGCTGCGCACCTGCACGGTGCAGGTGAACCTCGATTTCGGCGATGAAGCAGATATGGTGGAAAAGCTCCGCGTCTGCCTTGCGCTGCAACCGCTGGCGACCGCGCTATTTGGCAATTCACCGATTTCTGAAGGCAAGAAGAACGGCTATCGCAGCCTCCGCGCCCGGGTCTGGACAGATACGGACCCGGACCGCACCGGCATCCCCGCCGTGGTGTTTGAAGATGGCTTCGGCTTTGAACGCTTCGCCGAATGGGTGCTGGATGTGCCCATGTATTTCATCATGCGCGATGGCCAATGGCTGGATGCGGCGGGGCAGAGCTTCCGTGCCTTCTTGAATGGCAAGGCAGAAAAACTCGCCGGGCAATCCGCAACCATGGGCGATTGGGCGGATCATGTGACGACGGTATTCACCGATGTGCGGTTGAAACGCTTTCTGGAAATGCGCGGCGCGGATGCCGGTGCGCCTTCCATGCTGAATGCGCTGCCGGCCTTTTGGGTGGGCTTGATCTATGATGATGCCGCGCAAAAGGCAGCGCGCGCGCTGACGCAGGGTTGGAGTGTCGCGGAAATCCGCGCGCTCCGTGAAGCCGTGCCACGAGAGGGCCTGACCGCCACCATCCAGGGCCGGTCGCTCCGCGATGTGGGCCGCGATGTGCTGGCGATTGCGCGCGATGGGATGAATGCGCGCGGGCTGGAAGAAGCGCTGTTTCTTGACCCGCTTGATGCAATTTTAGCCACAGGTGAAACCCAGGCAGATCGCTGGCTTCAACGATTTGATAAGATTTGGCATGGCGATGCACGCATGATGCTGCGGGAAGCGGCAATCTAGCTGATTTTTGTGCAGAGCGTGCGCGTGTCACAAAACTGAAACTTTTTTTTCATTCCCTTCAGCGATGATGTCCCCAGTTGTTGCTGGAGGATTTTTCATGGCTGTCGTTGCGCGTCGTTTTTCGGGGTTGCGCCCCCGCTTGCTCATGCTGGGTCTTCTGCCAGCGATTTTCGCTGGCTTGCTGGCGGCCACCGGCGCCTTCTGGGCGGTCAAGAATGACCACCAGGCGCAGATGCAGCAGGCCCTGACCCGCGCTGTTGGGTTGGCCGAGCGCGATTTGCATGAAGCCGCGCAACGTATGGCCGGCTATACGGCAAGCTTCGCACAGCGCCCGGATCTGATCGCAGCACTCGCCGCAGGTGATGCCGCCAAGTTGCGCGATATTCTGGTCCCTGGATTGGCGGCCATGCGCGCGGTGGACCCCACGGTTTCCGTGCTGGAAGTCACCAATACAAGCGGGCGCGTCATCATGCGCGGGCATGATCCGAACCGCGTAGGCGATGACAAATCCCGCCTGCCCGATGTGGCTTCCGCCCTGACGGGCACTGGCAAATTGGGCAGTGAGGTTTCGCCATCTTCCGGCCAATTCGCGACTGGCGCGGCGCTGCCGGTGAAGAATCAATCTGGCCAGATCATTGGCACGCTGAAGGTCGCAACGCGCCTGACGCCCGCTGTGGTGGCGGAACTCGGCAAGGTGGTGGGCGGTGAAGCGGCGCTGTTTGGCGCGGGCCGCCTGGTGACCTCCACCGTTGAAGGGCTGACCATTGAAGCCTTGCCCGAAGCCGTGGTGACCGCGCAGCGCGAAGGGCAAGCGATCAGCGGCCTTGATCTTGTGCTGCCCGTGCGCGGCGCGCATGTGCTGGCCGTACAGCCACTCCGGGATTTGAGCGGCAATGCCGCCGGCGCCATGATGATTGCCCTGCCGCGCGCGGCTTTCGATGCGGCGATGGATAAGGTGCTGACCATCATCGGCTTTGCCGCGCTTGCGGTGCTTGGCATCACCATTCCGGTGGCGCTGTTTGCGGCGCGGCGCATCGCGAATCCATTGAGCGACATGGCCGGTGCCATGGGCCGTTTGGCCAAGGGCGATACCGCGCTTGAAATCCCAGGCCGTGGCCGCAGTGATGAGGTGGGCAGCATGGCCGAAGCGCTGGAGAAATTCCGCGAACAAGCGGAAGCCAATGCAGCCTTTGAAGCCACCGCCGCCATTGAACGCGCAGCGCGGGATCGGCGCCAGGCCATGGTGGAAAGCTTGACGCAGGAATTTGGTGGCTCGGTTGCGTCCATCATGGATCCGCCGCGCGATTCTGCCGGCGGTATGCGGGAAGCCTCGGTCTCCATGTCCTCTGCTACCGAGCAGACCCGCAATCGCGTGGCCGATACGGCGGATGGGGCGCAGCAAAATTCCAGCAATCTTGCCGCGGTTGCGGCCGCAACCGAGGAAATGACTGCGTCAGTCACCGAAATCTCGCGCCAGGTGGCGGAAGCGGCACGCGCGGCGCAGGATGCGGTGGAACGCGCCCATGCGACTGGGTCCACTGTACGCGGGCTTGCGGAAGCGGCGGATCAGATCGGCGATGTGGTGCGGCTGATCACCGATATCGCCGGCCAGACCAATCTTCTTGCGCTGAATGCCACGATTGAAGCGGCGCGTGCTGGCGATGCCGGCAAGGGCTTCGCGGTTGTGGCATCCGAAGTGAAGGCCCTGGCATCACAAACCGCGCGCGCGACGGAACAGATCAGCACGCAGATCACCGCCATTCAGGCGGCCACCGGTGATGCGGTGGGCGCCGTGCAGGAAGTGGCCAATGCCATTCAGCGCGTGAATGGCGTGGCCAGTGCCATCGCCGCCGCCGTTGAAGAACAGGATGCGGTGACACGCGATATCTCGGCCAGCGTGCAATCTGTTGCTAGGCAGAATGACGAAGCCGCGCGCGCCATGCGAGAAGTTTCCGATGTAGCCGAAGGGGCGCGCGCATCCAGCGGCACGGTGAAGACCGCGGCCGAGACGGTTGCCGATGTCACGGGCCGGCTTGGTGAACAGGTGGATGGCTTCCTGACTGGCATGCGCACCGATTGGGAAAGGGTGGATGGGGGCGGGACGCCCATGCTGATCGCCATCAAGGGAGGCAAGGCCGAGGAAGCGGGGCTGATTGAAATCGCGCGTGATGGCGCGAGCCTGAAGAGTGATGGCGCCTTCACCCCCGGCATGGCGGTGGAATTGGCGTTGCCGGGTGCCGGCGCGGCCTTGCCGGCGCGCGTGGTGCTGGCGGAAGGCGGGCGGATTGGGCTTGCCTTTGCACAAAACGCCGAAAATATTGCGGCGGTGGATCGGCTGATCGCGGCGGTGCAGGCCGCGATCAAGGCCGCTGGGCAGGAAGTGAAGCGCGCCGCCTGAAGGCACGCCCCTCATCGGCAGGAAGCCCGCCCGCAATGGCGGGCTTCTTTTTTGCGCCCAATCAGCCTCTCAATCCGCCGTGGCGCCGGAACTGCGCACTACTTCGGCCCAGATCTGCGCTTCACGCCGCACGAAATCCGCCGCCGCCGCACCCGCAAGCCCAGGATCGGTCAGCGAAAGTGTGGCCAGCCGCGCTTTCAATTCTGGGTCGGCCATGGCGCGCGGCACTTCGGTGGCAAGCCGCGCCAAAGCCTCGGAAGATTGCCGCGCCGGGGCGAAAAGCCCGAACCAGGTAGAAGCGGCAAAGCCCGGAAAGCCCTGCTCGGCGACGGTCGGCACATCGGGCAGCGTCGGGTCACGCTCGGCGCCCGCCACCGCAATCGGGCGCACCCGGCCTTCACGGATCAGCGGCAAGGCGGGCGGCAGGCTGGTGCTGCCGATCGGCGCCTGATTGGCGAGCACCGCGGTCGCCGCCTGGGCAGGGCCGAAGGCAACTGGAGTAGCTTCCACCTTGGCGAGCGTTCGGAACAGCAGTTCCGCCCCCAGATGCGGCGTGGTGCCCGTGCCGGAATGGGCATAGGCCATGCCGGGATTGGCCCGCATATGGGCCAATAGCTCGGTCAGGTTGCGCGCCGGCACGGAAGGATGGACGAAAAACGCATTGGGCGCGGTCGCCACCACGGCGATGGTCGCGAAATCATCCAAGCCATAGCCCGCCGCACGATAGAGCGATGGATTCACACAAAAAGCCGTGCTGTGCATCAGCAGCGTATGGCCATCAGTGGCGCCCTTCACCGCCTGGGTGCCAATATTGCCCCCGGCGCCGCCGCGATTCTCCACCGGCACCGCGTGGCCCAACAGGGTCTCCAGCCTCATCGCCAAAGCGCGGGCCACCACATCCGTGGAACTGGCGGGCGGGAAGGCCACAATGATGCGCACGGGCCGTTCCGGCCAGGCGGCGCGGGCCAGGCGCGGCGTCGCCAAAAGCGCTGCACCGGTGATCAGGGCCGTGCGGCGGCCCAAAAGATGCTTGGTCATGTTGTCCTCCCTGACGCCAAGCATCCTGTAGCATGAAGCGCTCGGTAAAGCCCGAAACGCGCGAATCACGCCTGAATATCCGTCGGGGGCTATGCCGATCTTGCGCGCCACTATAGCCTTGTCCCAAGGTAATTCCCTGAGGAAGAGGCATCCCCTCAGCCGGGGTGTCACAGGCAAGGCAAGGACAATAGGAACGCTCATGACAGATACTCGATATTTGGCGCCGCAGACGCTTGATGAAGCGGTCAGCGCCTTCGCCGCGGCCCAGGGGGCTGCGCGGATTTTAGCGGGCGGGACGGATTTGCTGGTGCAGATGCGCGCCGGCGTCGCGGCACCCGGTTTGATTGTGGATATCAAGAAAATCGGCGAAATGACGCTCATTACGGAAAATGCCGATGGCAGTTTTACCGTGGGTGCGGCGGTATCCGCAGCCTCGCTCGCGGATCATCCGCGCTTTGGCAAGGTTTGGCCGGGTGTGCTTGAAGCAGTGAACCTGATTGGGTCAAAGCAGGTGCAGGGCCGCGCCTCCCCGGGTGGGAATCTCTGCAATGGCTCCCCCGCTGGTGACAGCGTGCCGGCCATGATCGCCGCCGGTGCGGTGGTGACGGTGCAGGGCCCGAAAGGCCGTCGGCAAATGCCGGTCGAAGCCTTCCCGGCCGGCCCGGGCAAGACCAACCTCGCCCCCGGTGAAATCCTGGTGAGCTTTACCCTGCCAGCGCGCGCCGCTGGTTCGGGCGATGCCTATCTGCGCATGACCCCGCGCACGGAAATGGATATCGCGGTTGTGTGCTGCGGTGTCAGCCTGACAATGAAGGATGGCGTTTGCACCGCCGCCCGCGTCGGCCTTGGCGCCGTGGCGCCGACCGTGATGCTGGTGGACGCCGCCGCAAAGGCGCTGATCGGCACAAAGCTTGAGCCCGCCGCGATTGCAGCCGCCGCCGCCGCTTGCAGCGCCGCTTGCCGCCCCATCAATGACAAGCGCGGCACCATTGCCTATCGCACCAAGGTTGCCGGCGTGCTGTTGAAGCGCGCCGTCGCCATCGCCGCCGCACGCGCCAGCCGGAGCCGAACAATGTCCAAGATGCATGTTTCGACCACCATTAACGGGGAACCGATGGAGTTCCTGTGTGAAGCGCATGACAGCATGCTGGATGCGCTGCGCGGCCCGCTTAGCCTGACCGGCGCCAAGGAAGGCTGCGGCACCGGCGATTGCGGCGCCTGTTCCATCACCGTGGATGGCCGCCTGATTTGCGCCTGCCTGATGCTGGCGGTGGAATCCGAAGGCAAGTCGCTCGGCACCATTGAAGGCATGTCGCAGGGCGGTGATCTGCACCCGCTGCAACGCAAATTCCTGGAAATGGCAGCGCTGCAATGCGGCATCTGCACGCCAGGCGTGTTGATTGCCGCGAAATCCTTGCTGGAAAAGAACCCGGATCCAACCGAAACCGAAGTGCGTTTCGGGCTGGCGGGCAATTTGTGCCGCTGCACCGGTTACGACAAGATTGTTCGCGCCGTGCTTGAAACCGCCGCTGAAATGAGGGGGGCCGCCTGATGAACGATATGTCCAACAAATGGATCGGCAAAAGCACGATCCGTCCCGATGGTGCGGAAAAGGTGACGGGCCGCGCTGCCTATGCCGCCGATACCAATATGCCCGGCATGGTCTGGGGCAAGGTGCTGCGCAGCCCACATCCGCATGCGCGCATCATTTCCATCAATACCGCGAAGGCGGAAGCGCATCCGGGCGTGAAGGCCGTGGTGACGCATAAGGATGTGGTGGATTTCCCGCTCGATAAATCCGTGATGCTCGGCATTCAGGATATGCGCTGGATGTGCCGCAACATCATGGCGCGCGAAAAGGCTCTGTTCCATGGCCATCCGATCGCCGCTATCGCCGCCATCTCCGAAAAAGTGGCAGCCGAAGCGCTGCAACTGATCGAAGTGGAATATGAGGTTCTGCCTTGGGTGATTGACGCGGAAGACGCGATCAAGCCCGATGCGCCGATCCTGCATGATTTCATCAAGTTTGACGGCAAGGCTTCCAATATCGCGGGGAAGCTGGAACACAAGCTTGGCGATATTGATAAGGGCTTCGCCGAGGCCGATGTCGTTATCGAACGCAGCTTCCGTACCGCACCCGTGCATCAGGGTTATATCGAAACCCATGCCTGCCTGGTGAGTGTCGCTGACGGCAAGGCAACGGTGTGGAGCTCAAGCCAGGGCCAATTCATGGTCCGCGCGATGTGTTCCTACCTCACCGGCCTGCCGCAAAGCGATATCCGCGCCATTCCGGCGGAAATCGGCGGCGGCTTCGGCGGCAAGACGATTGTCTATCTAGAACCGGTGGCGCTGCTGCTGGCCAAGAAATCCGGCCGCCCGGTGAAGATGGTGATGACGCGCGAAGAAGTGATGCGCGCCACGGGCCCAACCTCGGGCTCCTTCAGCACCGTCAAGATTGGTGCCAAGAAGGATGGCACCATCGTGGCCGCGCAGGGCACTTTCTACCTGCAAGCCGGCGCGCTGCCGGGCTCACCCATTCGTGGTGCGGCGGGCTGCGCTTTCGCACCCTATAACATCGCGAATGTGCATTCGCTGGGCTTTGACGTTGTGTCCAACCGTTCAAAGGTTGCGGCCTATCGTGCGCCAGGGGCGCCGATTGGCGCCTACGGCGTGGAATGCGTTTTGGATGAAGTGGCCGAAAAGCTTGGCATGGATCCGCTCGCGCTGCGCCTGAAAAATGCTGCTGAGGAAGGCACCAAGGCCGCGCATGGCCCGGTGTTTCCGCGCATTGGCTTCAAGGAAACCATTGAAGCGGCGATGGCGCATCCGCATTACAGCGCGCCGCTTGGCCCCAATCAGGGCCGTGGGGTTGCCAGCGGCTTCTGGTTCAATGCCGGTGGCGAAAGCTCTGCGCAGGTGAACATCACGGAAGATGGCAATGTGGTCGTGACCACGGGGCATCCGGATATCGGTGGCTCGCGCGCATCCATCGCCAATATCACCGCGGAATTGCTTGGCATTGATTACAAGCGCGTTTCCGTGCTGATCGGCGATACCGCGACCATTGGCTATTCCAACCTGACGGGCGGCAGCCGCGTGTTGTTCGCTTCCGCGATGGTGGTGACGCAATCTTCGGAAAAGGTCATCACGCAGCTCAAGGAACGCGCCGCGAAGATCTGGAAGATCGATCCCGAAGCGGTGATTTGGGATAATGGCGAAGCGCGT
>JAPLOJ010000069.1 GCA_026400795.1 Alphaproteobacteria bacterium | reverse complement strand
GCCGGACCTGCATGGCAGTTGTATGTCTGGCGCGGCTAGACTTGCGCGCGGCCCGTCTTGATCCTGACCCGCCGCGACAACATTTCCCGCGCCGAGAGGTTCCCATCATGCGCCGCCGTTCCCTGATTGCCCTGCCCTTTGATGCCCCGCTGGCGAGCCCCGCCTTGGTCGCGGCGCAGGAACGCGCGATCAATCTTTATTCGTCGCGTCATTACGATACGGATCGCGCGCTTTATGAAGGCTTCACGGCGGAAACCGGCATTCGTACCCGCCTGATTGAAGGCGATGCGGATCAGTTGATCGCGCGCATCCAATCGGAAGGGGCGAATAGCCCGGCCGATGTGCTGATCACGGTGGATGCGGCCAAGCTCGCCCGCGCGGTGGAGGTGGGCATTCTGGCCGAAACACGAAGCGAGATTCTGGAAGCGCGCATCCCGGCGCATCTCCGCGCCGCAGATGGGCAATGGTTTGGGCTTTCCAGCCGCGCGCGCGTGATCATGTATGACCGCCAACGGGGCGTGCCGGAAGGTGTCGCGCGGTATGAGGATTTGGCCCTGCCGGCGCAACGCGGGCAGGTGCTGATCAGGGCGGCAGCGCATCCCTATAATACCTCACTCATGGCGAGTATTCTGCTGGCCAATGGCGCGGAAGCAGCGGAAGCCTGGGCGCGTGGCGTGGTGGCCAACATGGCGCGCCCGCCGCAGGGCGGAGACACGCCGCAATTCCAGGCGTTGACTGCGGGCGTTGGGCGCCTGGCGGTGGCAAATACCTATTACCTTGCGCGGTTCGGCGCTTCGACCAATGCGCAGGAAAAGTCGCTGTTTGATCGGATTGGCGTGATCTTCCCCAATCAGGCGCCCGGTGATCGCGGGGCGCATGTGAATGTCTCGGGCGCTGGCGTGGTGCGGAGTTCGGCGAATAAGGCCGGCGCGCTGCGCTTCATTGAATACCTCAGCAGCCAGCGCGCTCAGGAATTATTCGCCAATGGCAATTTTGAATATCCGGTGGTGGCGGGGGTCGCGCCACATCCCGCGCTGACAGCGCTGGGCAGCTTCCGCGCTGATCAATTGAACGCGCAACGCTATGGCGCGCTGGCGCCGGAAGCGCTGCGGATTATGCAAAGGGCGGGGTGGCGCTAGAAAAGCGGGATTATTCCCGCCGCATCATCCGCGTAAGCGCCGCCACTGGCAGCAGCCCCACCAGCACAATCAGCACGGCTGCGGTTGATGCCTCGGCCAGTCTTTCGTCAGACGCCAGATTATAGACGCGCACGGCAAGCGTATCGAGGTCAAAGGGCCGTACGATCAGCGTCGCTGGCAATTCCTTCATGGTATCCACAAACACCAAAAGCCCCGCGGTCATCAGCGCGCCGCGCGCCAGCGGCACTTCCACTTCGCGCACTGCCTGGCCTGGCCGCCTGCCCAAGACTCGCGCCGCATCCGTGTAGGATGGCTTGAGCCGCGCGAGCCCCGATTCCACCGTGGACAAGGCCACCGCCAGAAAGCGCACCAGATAAGCGAAAACCAGCGCCACCATGGTACCTGACAATAATAGCCCGGATGAAACCCCAAAACGCGCGCGCAGCCAAGAATCGAGCGCATTGTCGAACAACCCAAAAGGTACCAGCACGCCCACCGCAATCACCGAACCCGGCAGCGCATAGCCAAGCGACGCAACCCGATTGGCGATGCTACGTGCCGGCGATGGATAAAGCCGCGCTGCCCAAGCCATGCCGGCCGCCAAAAGCACCGCGAGCAAGGCCGTCACGCCCGAAAGCACGAGTGAATTGCGCGCATAGGGCAGATAGCGCGCTGGGCTGAAGGGGTCGCCCGCTTGCACCATCAGCCACAATAGCGCGCCCGCTGGGATGACAAAGCCAATCAGTAGCGGCAGCGCACATGCGAATAGCACTAACCCTTCCCGCCAGCCGGTAAGCCGGACGGGGCGCAAGGCCGGGTGGCGTGTTGTCGTGGGGTGAAAGCGCCGCCCACCGCGCGAGAAATGCTCCAAAGCCAGCAGCAACCCGACACAGCCAAGCAAGGCAACCGCAAGCTGCGCCGCAGCAGGGCGGTTATCCATGCCGAACCAGGCCTCATAAATGCCGGTCGTGAAGCTGCGCACCGCAAAATGCTGCACCGTGCCGAAATCAGCCAGCGTTTCCATCAGCGCCAGCGCAATGCCGGCCGCCAAGGCAGGGCGCGCGAGCGGCAGCGCAACATGCAGGAAGCTGCGCGCTAATCCATGGCCCAGCGTGCGGGATGCCTCGATCAGACAAACGCTTTGTTGCAGGAAGGCGGCGCGGCAGAGCATGTACACGTAAGGGTAAAGCACCATGGAAAGTATCAGCGCCGCGCCGGGCAGGCTACGGATTTCCGGGAACCAATATTGCCCGAAAGAAAGCCCGGTTGCGCTGCGAAACGTGGCTTGCACCGGCCCGGATACATCCAGCAGCCAAGTATAGACATAGCCGCAAAGGTAAGCGGGCATGGCGATGGGCAGCAGCAGCGCCACTTCCAGAAAGCGTCGGCCACGGAATTCGCAGGCCACCACCAGCCACGCCGCGACCGCCCCCGCACTGCCCGCCATCAGCGTGACCAGCAGGGCCAGCAGCGCAGAATTAGCCAGCATTTCGGGCAAGGTAGTGGCCGCAATATGCCGCCAGACCTCGCCCCCCGGCGCGGCGGCCGTCACCAGCACGGCCAGGATCGGCGTTGCCATGGCGAAAGCCACCAGCAATGCCGCCCAGGCCCAGGCAGGGCTGCGGCGCCGTGTGGGCATGGCGGCAGGGGTTTCAGTGGTGGCGCTGGACATCCTGAAGCCCCCCTATCACGGGCGCTGCCCGGGGGCGAGGCGCCGCGCCCTATCTTCGGGCCGGCGCCGGGTTCGGGGAGAAGCCATCAAGCGTCCAGTAATAGACCGCCGCGCTGGAACGCAGGCTGCCGATGCGCGGCGCGCTCAAATCCAGGATCACCACAATCACCGATGTCCACATGCCAATCAGCAGCATGGAAAGGATCGGCAGCGAAAGCCCGCGCATGCCCAATTGATAGCCCAGCGCGCCAATACTCAGCACGGCGATTCCTATCAGCAGCCAGACCATTTGTGGTGGCATGCTTTGGCCGAAGGCCAAGCGCTCAGCCGTTGAACGGTCAAACACTTCATTGGTCGCTGCCATCAGCGAAGATGAAATGGGATCCGGCTTTTCGCGCACAATGACGGTGACATGTTCCCAAATGCGGTTTTGCAGTGCCGATGTCTTTTCATTAATGGCGCGCACAACTTCCCGATCTGCGGGCGCGGTGATGAACTCGGCGCGGAGCTTCGTGTATTCTTCGAACAGTTTGGCCAATTCCTCACCGCGCGGATGACCGATGGCCTTGGCGCGGAGCCAGGCGGTGCCAAGCGCATTGGCTTCCATCAGCGTGCCTTGGCGGCGTTCTTCAAAGCGCGTGGTGGCGAAGGAAAGGGTCAATGCCAGCACAAAGGCGAGCAGGCCGAGCATGCCGCCCACGACAACGCCTACCCCTTCCACCGGGGCCGAGCCTTGAGCGGCATGGCGGCGGCCAAGCCAGGACCCAACCGCCTGCGCCAGCCATTGCAGCAGGAAAAACATCAGCCAAAAGGCAAGCAGGCTGAAGGCCAGGATTTCACCGAGCACGTTCATCATGCGGCATTCTCCCCATGCAGAAAATCAAAGCCGGCCAGGGCGTGGATTTGGGCGATGGCCTCCAATTCCGTGACCGAAACCCATTCATCCGCGCCGCCCATATTATGCGGCGTTGGGCCATAGACCACGGTGGGCAGCCCGGCCATGCGGAACCAGCGCGCATCGGAACCACCGACGCGCATATTCACGGCAACGGCTTCGCGCAGCACTTCCGTGGCCACCTCATGGACGTGGCGCACAATGGGCAAGGCAGGGTCGGTGTGGTCGGGTTCAAAGCAGCGCAGCACGCGCCAGGTAATGCCGGGCAGCGCATCCAAAGCCTGATGCAGCGCCGCCAGCAGCCGCGCACTGGCCACACCCACCGGCAGGCGGATATCGCAGGCCGCGCGGGCAGACGCCGGCACCAGATTGGGCGAGGCACCGCCTTCCACCCGCCCGATATTGACCGTGACACTGCCGAGCACCGCAGCTTCTCCGGCACCCGATAGCGATTCACTGATATCTCGCGCGGCAGCGATGGCGGCGGTGACGGCAGGGGGTGCTTCGGGCGCCATGGCGCGCAGCGCAGCAACGGCATCCAAAGCGGCGCGCAGCCGATCAATGGCATTGTCGCCCAAATGCACATGGGCGCCATGGGAAGCGCGGCCCGTGGCCTCGATCTCGATCCAGACAAAGCCCTTTTCGCCAAAGCGCAGCACGCGCGGGCTGCCGGCATCGCCGATGATCACACCATCCGCCTGAGCCAAGCCCGGCACGTTATCCAGCAGCCATTTGGTGCCAAGCGGGCCCATGCTTTCCTCATCGCCGACCAGCGTCAGCAGAGCCTCCCCGCGCCAGGTGTCGCGGTATTCGGCGAGTAGGGCGAAGGCCAGCATGGAAGCCGCGATGCCGCCCTTCATGTCGGCCACGCCGCGCCCATA
The DNA here is from genome assembly GCA_026400795.1 of Alphaproteobacteria bacterium. Taxonomy (GTDB): domain Bacteria; phylum Pseudomonadota; class Alphaproteobacteria; order Acetobacterales; family Acetobacteraceae; genus Neoroseomonas. Next base: position 892 of record JAPLOJ010000069.1, on the reverse strand, counting down.
AAGTCGGCCATCGCGCAGCAACCCGCCCAAGGGCGGCACGGTCCAGGGCAGAGCCTCATTCACCGGGTAGGTGTCCAGATGACCGTTATAGGCGAGCAAGCGGCCCGGCCCGGCGCCTTTGATGCGCGCCACCAGGTTGGTCACCTGGGGGTCGGTTTCATGCAAGGATATCTCGGCCGTCGGCGCCAGGGCGCGCAGCATCTCGGCGGCTTCGCGGGCAGCGGCGCGCACATCCCCTGGCGGGTTGGGGGAGGCGATGGCAGTCAGTCGCTGGGTGAGTGCCACGACCTCTGGCGCGCGGCGGGCGGCGGCGGTGGCGAAAGCGGCACGTATGGAGGCATTCATAGGGGCTACCCTGCGGGGCTGCGTAAAAGCTGGCAAGCGGAAAGCGGCTTGTAATCCTGGCGCATGCGGGCATATCCGCCCCGGAAGGGCTTTCGGGCTGCCGCAGTGGCCGCCCTCCGCCCCTGGAGAGACCCCATGCGCATAGATGCCATTCCCATCGGCAAGGACCCGCCGAATGATGTGAATGTGATCATTGAAGTCCAGATCGGGGGCGAGCCCATCAAATATGAGATGGACAAGGCCGCCGGCACGCTATTCGTGGACCGCTTCCTGCACACACCCATGCGCTATCCGGGGAATTACGGCTTTGTGCCGCATACGCTCTCCGAAGATGGCGACCCGATTGACGTGCTGGTCGCCAATACGCGCCCCATCGTGCCTGGCGCCGCTTTGAATGTGCGCCCCGTTGGCGTGATGAAGATGGAAGATGATGGCGGGGGGGATGAGAAGATTATCGCTGTCCCATCCGATAAGCTGACCCAACGCTACCTTCACGTGCGCAACTATACGGACCTGCCCAGGATCACCATTGAGCAGATCCAGCATT
>JAPLOJ010000305.1 GCA_026400795.1 Alphaproteobacteria bacterium | reverse complement strand
AGCGTGTTCGGCAGGATGTGCTTGAAGATGATGGCGGGCGTGCGCGTTCCGGCGGCGACCGCCGCTTCCACATAGGGCTGTTCGCGCAAGCTCAGCACCACGCCGCGCACCAGGCGCGAGACGCGCGGAATTTCCGCAACGGTAATGGCGAGGATCACATTCTGCACCGAACCGCGTGTCAGCGCCATGAGCGCAATGGCGAGGAGGATCGGCGGGATGGACATCATGCCATCCATGATGCGCATGATGATGCTGTCGGCCCAGCGAACAAAGCCGGAAATCATCCCAATGGTGAGGCCAATGATGGAAGCGAACAAAGCGACCGAAAAACCGACCAGCAGCGAAACCCGCGCGCCGTAGAGCACCCGCGAATAGATATCGCGGCCCAGCATATCCGAGCCGAACCAAAACATCGCCGATGGTTCGCGCGTACGCAGGGCGGGGGCCAATGCGGTCGGGTCCCTGGTGAACAGGAATGGCGCGAAAATTGCGATAAGCACCATCAGCGTCACCAGCGACCCGCCAATGGCAATCGCCGGATTGCTCCGCATGAAGCCGAAGAAGCCTTTGCGCACCTTCACTGGCGGCATGATGTCGGGCAGGGTCGGCGCCACGGCCACATCGGCCGCAGTGATGCCCTTGGGGTCGAGGATGGAAGCGGACATCAGTATCTGATCCTCGGGTCCAGAATGGTGTAGAGCAGGTCAATCAGCAGGTTAACCAGCACATAGACAAAGGAAAACAGCAGCACGACGCCCTGGATCACCGGATAGTCGCGCCGCAGAATGGCATCCACGGTGAGCCGCCCCAGGCCTGGGATGGCGAAGACGCTTTCCGTCACCACCGCGCCGCCAATCAGCAGCGCAATGCCGATGCCGATCACGGTTACGATCGGCACGGCAGCATTCTTCAGCGCATGCAGGAACAGGATATTGCGCTGCCCGGCACCCTTGGCGCGGGCGGTGCGGATATAATCCTGTTGCAGCACTTCCAGCATGGTCGCACGCGTGATGCGCGCGATCAGCGCGATATAGACCGTGCCCAAGGCGATAGAGGGCAGGATCAGATTCCGAAACCAGGGCCAGAACCCTTGCTTGATCGGCGTATAGCCCTGCACCGGCACCCAATCGAGTTCCAGCGCAAAAATATAGGCTAGCACATAGCCCACGACGAAGACGGGCACAGAAAAGCCCAGCACCGCAAAGCCCATCACGGTGCGGTCAATCGCCGTGCCCTGCTTCCAGGCGGCGACCACCCCCATGGGGATGGCAACCGAAACCGCCAGTATCAGCGTAAGGATCATGAGCGACATTGTGGGTTCAATGCGCTGTTGGATCATGGTTGAAACCGGCAAGTTGGTGAAAATCGAAACGCCGAGATCACCCTGAAGAATGCGCCAGACCCATTCCCCGAACCGGATCAAAAAGGGCCGGTCGAGGCCAAGGCTGGCGCGGATGCGTTCCACATCGTCAGGCGTCGCCTGATCGCCCGCGATTACCGCCGCCGGATCACCCGGCGCGATATAGAGCAGACTGAAAACAAAGAGCGCGACGAAGGCCATCACCGGAATGGTGGCCAAGACGCGTCGGACGATATAGGCGAACATGATCCCGGCAATCTTTCTTGATTAGAACGCGCTTTAGGACTTGCTGACACCCCAGAAGAAGGGCAGCGGCCCCTTGGTGATGCCGGAAACATTGGCGCGCCAAGCCTGGTACTGCAGGAAGAAGCCGGTCGGCGCATAGACCACGTTTTCTATCGCCGCACGGTTCAAGCGGCTGATCGCCGCCTTTTCCTCATCCATGTTTTTGGCTTCGAACCAGTTGTTCACTTCGGTTTCAACGGCAGGCACATTCGGCCAGCCGAACCAGGCACCATCACCATTGGCGCGAATGGCGATATAGACCGCCGGATTGATGCAATCCGCACCCGCATGCCAGGAATGGAACATGCCCCAGCCGCCCTGCCCCACCGGGTTCTTCATCGCACGGCGCTGGCCCGTGGTGCCCCAATCGGTCGCCACGAAATCAACATTGAAGCCGATGCGCTTCAGCAAATCAGCCGTCACGTCACCCATATTCTTGGTGATCGGCTGGTCTTGCGCGATGATGCAGGGAACCGGCGTGCCATCATAGCCGCTTTCGGCCAGCAGGCGCTTGGCCAATTCCATATTGCGCGGACCCTTCAGGATATCGCCGCCTTCCTCTGTATAAAGCGGTGTGCCCGGGGTGAAGAAGCCAGGGATGCGCTTCCAAAGCGCGTCATCATTGCCAACCAGGGCGCGCATGTAATCTTCCTGGTTCAGCGCCGCCATCACCGCCTGACGCGCCTTTAAATTATTGAAAGGCTTGGTCAAATGGTTCATGCGGAAGGTGCCGATATTGCCCAGCGGGTCAGCAATATCTGCGCGCACATTGCGGTTGCGGCGCAGCAGCGGGATCAAATCCGTGATCGGGTTTTCCCACCAATCGATTTCACCATTCTGCAGCGCGGAAGCCGCAGTCGCGGGGTCCGGCATGATGATCCATTCAATCCGGTCAACACCCATGCGCTTGCCGCCGGCAAGCCAGCTCGACGGTTCCTGGCGCGGCTGATAATCGGCAAAGCGTTCAAACACAGCCTTCGCACCCGGCACCCATTCATTGCGCACAAAGCGCATGGGGCCAGAGCCGATGTATTCGCTGATCTGCTGGAAGGGATCGGTCTTGGCGATGCGTTCCGGCATGATGAAGGCCATCGGCGTGGAGTTCTTGCCAAGGGCCACCAGCAGCTTCGGATAAGGCTGCTTCAGGACGATGCGGAAATTCCGATCATCAACTGAGACGATTTCCTCAAGCAGGGCGCGCACCATCAGGCCCATGGAATCGCGCGCCATCCAGCGCGTCAGGCTGGCGGCGACGTCCTTGGAGGTCACGGCCGCGCCATCATGGAATTTCAGGCCGGGGCGAAGCCGGAAGCTCCAGGTCAGGCCATTGGCGCTGACTTCTTCGGATTCCACCATCTGGCGCTGCGGCTGCAGGTTCTCATCGAAGCCATAAAGCGTGTCCCAAACCAGGGCCGCGGCATTGCGCACCACATATTGCGTGCCCCAGATGGGGTCAAAATTGGCCAAATTGGCCTGCGGCACAAAGCGCAGCGTGCGGGCACCTGCGGGTTGCGCCAAGGCGGGGGCAGAAAGCCCGCCCGTGCCCGCCAGCGCCGCGACACCGGCGGTTGCCTTGAGGAAATCTCTACGATCCATCGCCCGTCTCCCATTTAATGTTCAGGGCAGCCCAGTCTGCCCAGGTAGAAGTCAATCTGCCTTACCAAACGGCACGGCAAAACAAGATGCCTCGCTTAGCCTGCTTTCAGTGCGGCGCAAATAGCCCCATTGACTGATTGGCGCCCTCGGCTGGGCCAAGGTGATGCATGGCCCATGCCATCAATGGCTTGCGCAAGGTCGGGCCGGCGCGGCGCGCCCCCCTCCTCCCCCTCAGCTACGCCGAATGCCCCAATAAAGCGCCAAGCCGGCCACCCGCCCGGACAGATTGGCGCGCAAAGCCGTCATGGATTTGTAGGAGCCGAGCGGGATATAGGGCAGTTCATCCATCGCGACCGTCTGCATATCCCGCGCAAGGGCCTGCTGCGTCGCCAAATCCGGCGCGTCGAACCAGGCGTCACGCGCCTCCTCAAGCTTCGGGATCTCCGGCCAGCCGAACCAGGCATTGGCGCCATTGCCGCGCAGCGGGAAATGCGCCGCCGGATCAGCGAAATCGAAGGAGGAGAAGGAGGTGAACAGCATGGACCAACCGCCACGTTCCACCGGTTCACGCGAGGTGCGGCGCTGCACCGTGGTGCCCCAATCGCTCAGCACGATATCGGCATTAAAGCCAAGCCGGCGCACCAGATCGGCGCCTACCTGCGTGAGTGCGGCCGGCACCAGAATATCCGTGGGGCCAATCAGGCGCATGGTCTGATTGGTATAGCCAGCGTCACGCATCAATGCCCGCGCGCGGTCAATGCTGCGCGGCCCCATCAGCGGCGCTAGCCCGGCATCATTGGCGAGTGGCGTGCCCGGCGTGAACATGCCAACGCCCGTGGTGTAGAGCGAAGGGTCCGTGCCGACCGATGCCTGCATGAAATCCTGCTGGTTGATCGCGGGCAGCAAGGCTTGGCGCAGGGCCTTGTTGTTGAAGGGGCCATTCAGATGGTTGAAGCGCAAAATGCCGGTCAGCGGCAGCGGGTCAATCGCTTCGATCACCACTTGGCGGTTGCGGCGGAGCAGCAGCTGCACTTCCGGCGGCGGCTGTTCGTACCAGTCAATCTCGCCGGTTTGTATCGCGGCGGCGGCGGTCGCTGCATCCACAATGATGTGCCATTCCACGCGATCAAAATGCGCGATTTTCGGCCCGGCGGTCAGGCTTGGCGTGCCGGTCGGCACGGGCACGTAATCGGCGAAGCGTTCGAACACCGCCAGGCTGCCGGAATTGAATTCATTGGCCCTGAAGCGGAAGGGGCCACTGCCGATGGCTTCGCGCACCTGCTGGAAGGGATCGGTCTTGGCCAGGCGTTCGGGCATGATGAAGGCCGGGCCATTGGAAACTTGCGCCAGCGCATGGAACAGCAGCGGGAAGGGTTTCTTCAGGCGGAAGCGGATCCGCATGTCATCCACCATCTGGATGTCATCGGTCACGGTGGCCAGCTTCTGGCCGAAGGGGCTGCGCTTCATCCAGCGTTGCAGGCTTGGCACCACATCCTGCGCGCGCACGGGTTCCCCATCATGGAATTTCAGCCCGGGGCGCAGCGTGATGGTGACACTCCGCCCGCCATCATCGCTGCTATGGCCGGCTGCCATTTGCGGCTGCGGCTGGAATTGCGCATCCATGCCATAAAGCGTGTCGAACACCATATACCCGTAATTCCGGGTGATATTGGCCGTGGTCCAAATGGGGTCGAGGCTGGTGAGGTTCGCCTGCGGCACCATTTTCAGCACGCGGTTCTGCGCGGGTTGCGCAATGGCGAAGGAAGGCAGCGCGGTTGCGGCTGCGGCGGCACCCAGTTTGAAAACATCCCGACGTTGCATGTGAGCCCCCTTTTCGTGTTCCGAGCATCAGACCCGCTTGCCCCGGCCTATGCAAGCTCGATTTGGCCTTAGCCCGGTTTATGAGCAAAGACCAAAGCCGGTTCCTGGGCATAATCTGTCCAGATTGCCTTGCTTTGCGTCAGTTGGGCCAAAACCCCCTGCCCGGAAGACCGCAAGGACCCAGGTGGTTTGCGCCGCCCCGCTTTCCTGCGTTACAGGCGCGCATGGCTTTGCACGGTATCCTCTCCCGCATCGAAAGCACCCTTGGGCCAGAGCGCTTTCAACTGTTGTTGGAGTTTTTGCGCTTCGGTGTGGTCGGTACAATCGGCTTCGTGGTGGATACCGCGGTGCTTTACGCCGGGCTTGCGCTCGGGCTCGGGCTTTATGGTGGGCGAGCGGTGTCATACCTTGTGGCAGCGACAACCACCTGGGCACTCAATCGGCTATGGACCTTTCGCGGGCGCGGTGATGGCCCTGTGCATCAGCAATGGGCGCTGTTCCTGTTGGTGAACCTGATAGGCTTCGCGATGAATTACGGCACCTATGTCGCGCTGATCGCCTTTGTGCCGATGGTCGCGGCGCATCCTGTCCTGGGCGTGGCCGCCGGGGCGATTGCCGGGATGTTCGGGAATTTCGTGCTGTCGCGCCAATTGGTGTTTCGTGCCAAGGGTTAGGCGCGGTGGGGTGATGTGCCCCACCGCGCCATGCAGATTTTAGCTCCGCACGAAGCTGCAGCCACCTTCGGCGATGGGGCGGAAGGCCTCATCGGATGCCGTGGTTTGCAGCAACTTATAGTAGTCAAACACGCCGCGGCTTTCCTCAGGCTTTTTCACTTCAAACAAATAGGCGGGATGCAGCTTGCGGCCATCGGCGCGGATAGTGCCGGGGCCGAAGCAATCATCATCGCAGGGAATGGCCTTCATGCGGCGACGGTCTTCAGGTAATGCAGCACCGCCGCATAGCCGCCAGCGTGATTCATGCAAAGCGCATTCTGCGCGATATTGGGACGCACGCGGGCTGAGAAAGCGCGGGTGCGGTCATTCATATCCCAATAGAAGGTTTCCGTGCAGATCAGCCCTTGCGTGGTGGCAAGCCCCAGCGAATGCACATCCGGCAGGAACATCAGCAAACTGGCAAGCTTGATGCCGCGACGCATGATGCCGAATTCAGCGGCCTGCTTGATGCAGTTGATGGTGTCACTACCCGCATTGGCGAGGCCAATCACCTTTGCGCGAGAAGCCTGCGCCTGCACCAAGAAGGACGAAAAATCGGTGGTACCCGGGAAGGGCGTCCGCACCTGCCCCAAGACGCGTCCACCGGCATTGCGCACGAAAGTGCCCGTGTCGCGTTCCAGCGCATGGCCAAAGGCGTAATCCGCCGTGATGAAGAACCAGCTATCGCCACCAGCGCGCACCGTGGCACCGCCTGTGGATTTGGCCAGCATCCAGGTATCATAGGTCCAATGCACCGTGGTCGGCGCGCAGGCACGGCCTGTCAAATCCGATGTAGCTGAGGAGGTATTCAGGAAGACCTTGTTCTTGTCGCGAATAATGTCATTCGCGGCGAGCGCGACTGAAGAAGCGCCACCATCCACAACAACATCCACGCCGTCGCGATCAATCCACTGGCGTGTCAGGTTGGACCCGACATCGGGCTTATTCTGATTATCGCCGAAAACCACTTCAATATTGAAGCCGCGATTGCTCATTTCGGCTGCCGCCTGGCGGATGCAGGCAAGCTCCGTCGGGCCGGTGACATCGCGATAGGTGCCGGAGAAATCGCAAAGCAAGGCGATCTTGATGGTATTCGCGGCCTGCGCCTTCGCGCTCCGCCAGGGCAGGCCACCAAGGGCTGCGCCACCGCCGACCGCTAGGGCCGAACGACGAGTTACTTCCATGAGCTTTCCTCCCAAAACAGTTCTAAGCCTTTGCGGCTGACCGAAGGCTACGCCATCTGCAAGGAAGGTAAAGCCCCCTGTCGCGGGTAAAGTCAGGCGCCCTGTAACTGCACCTTTTCTTCGGATTTCTCGGCGGCGTGGTGGAAATTGGCGCGTTGATAGCCGGTCATGAAATCCGGATAGGTGATGGGTTCCATCCGCGCCGCTGCGCCATCAGCGGTGATGGGCGCCATGACAGCGCGATAATTCGCATCCATGAAAAAGGGAATCGCATAGCGTTCGCGGCCAGAGCGATTGATCACGCGATGCGGTGTGGCCAAGAAGCGATTATCCGTCCAGCGCCTGAGCATCATCCCGCCATTGATCAGCAGCGCGCCTTCAGGTGCTGGCGCATCCAACCAGCGCCCATCCGGCAAGCGCAGCGACAGGCCAGGCACCTTGTTCTGCGCCAGGATGGTCATGAAGCTTGTGTCCATATGGGGCGCGATGCCGAATTCATTCTCGGGCGCGGTTGGTTCCTGCGGCGGGTAATGCGACATGCGCAAGGTGAACATGGGTTCCTGGAAGAAGGGCGCGAAGTAATCCACGGGCAGACCAAGCGCGCGCGTGTAGATCGGCAAAAGCGAAAGCCCCAGGCCCTCAAAAGCCGCGCATGCTTTCAGAATGTTGTCCCGAAAACCCGGCAAATCCGGCCATTGATTGGCACCGCGAAAGCGCACCTTGTCTAGTACGTCAGGATGATCCGCCGGCAGGTCGCGCTTGAAAAACACTGCCTCATTGGCATTGGGCAGCGCCACGTCGCCCACCGCATTCACGCGCGTGGTGGCGCCCCGCATCGGCATATAGCCGATGTTATGTTCATTGATCTTGAGCGCCAGCTTCGCATCCAAAGGCTGCGCATGGAAGCGTGCGGCCTCAGCGAAGGTTTGATCGAGCAGCGCTTCAGAAATGCCGTGATTGCGCACGAAGTAAAAGCCCACCTCGGTAAAGGCGTGGCGGAGTTCTTCGCCCAGTCTGTCGAGCGCCCCAGGCGCGCCAGCACGCAAGGGCGCTAGGTCGAGTACTGGAATGCTGTCAGCCATGTTACGCTATCCTTGCTTGATGGCAGGAAGCATCACGCCTCACGCGCCAACACGCAAGGGGCGCGGTTCAAATGGCCGAGCGACTCAAATCCCAGAGATTGGGAACGCTTTTGTTATCATAACCCGAGATGAAATAGTCTGGCTCGCTGGTCTCGGCATTGAACATCGCGCGCTTCACCGCGCCGATATTGGCACCATAGACATGGATGCTGATGCTGGTGCGCCCTTCCACCGCATTTTCCACGCGATGCGTGTCGTAGCTATCGCTGCTCAACACAACCACCTCTCCGCGCTTGACACGATCAACCCGGCCAGGGCGCATCGGTCCGCCATTCGGGTCGGCGACCATTTCAGTGGAGATCTCCTCGCCCTGATGCACACCAACCAAGCCCCAGACGGTGTGGTTGTGCACTGGCGTCTGCTGCCCTGGTCCCCAGACGAAACACACCACGGAAAACCGCTCCTGCGGGTCGCAATGCAGCAGTAATTGCCGAAAGGTATCGGTCGGCGCCGTGTATTCCGGCGGCAACCAATTGTCGGAAAGCACAAGACTGCGCAGCAGGTCCGGTGCCTCCTTCAGGAAGCGGGCCTCATCCGCCCCCGCATCGGCTAGGGCGGTCATGCCGCGGACGAAGTCTCGCAGCGGGGCGATGTCTTGCACGAGGGCGCTTCCGTTATCCATGAAACGCAGGATTGAACATTCTGAGTGTGATTGCAACTTTTAGTTTAGCGTTCTTCAAAGCCCCTCTGCGGTCAGGACAATGCGTCCGGTAACCTTGCCTTCGCGCAACCTATTAAGCGCTGTATCGGCCTGATTAAGCGGCATGCGGGTAATGGGGATGCCGGGCAGGGTCCCCTTCTGCGCAATACCCATCAATTCACGTAACTCCTTGACATTGCCCACATATGAACCCTGGATTGTGAGGGCCCGCATGGGCATGACGGGCAGCGGCACGGCCAATTCGCCGCCAAACAGCCCCACTTGCACCAGCTTGCCGCCCTTGCGGAGCGAATCAAAGGCGCTCCGCGCGGTCTCTGTGCCATTGACCAAGTCAATAATGGCGCGCACCGGGCCGCCGCAGGCTTCCATGATGCGCTTGGCGGTATCGGAATCGCCGCCCAGGACGGTATCGGTCGCCCCTTCCCGCTTGGCGACTTCAAGCTTGGCGGGGCTCACATCCACCACCACGATCCGCCGATGGCCCATGGCCTTCAGCACTGCAATCGCGTTCAGCCCAAGCCCACCGGCGCCGATCAGCACAATGGGCTCATCCGCCGGCATCGGCATCACCTTATTGATGGCGCTGAACACCGTAATGCCAGAACAGGCATAGGTCGCGGCCAAGGCGGGATCGAGGTTACCCACCGGCACCAAATGTCGCGGTTCCGGCGCCAGCACATGCGTCGCATAGCCACCATGCTGATAAACGCCGAGGCTTTTGGGCGTGAGGCACATATTATCCTCATCCGCGCGACAGGCCTCGCAGGTGCCGCAGCCGACCCAGGGGAAGACCACCATATGGTCGCCGACCTTAAGGCCCGCCCCATTGGCGTCCGGCCCCCATTTCAGCACGCGGCCGACAATCTCATGCCCCATGGCAAGCGGCAGCTTCACCCCGCGATCGGACAGTTTCAGATAGCCGCGCGACCCCAGATCATAGCCGCCTTCCCAGATATGCAGATCGGAATGGCAGACGCCCGCATGCGTGATTTCGAGCAATACCTGCTGGCCGGTGGGCTCAGGCGTCGGGATGGTGATTTCCTGAAGGGGCTTGCCAGCTTCAACAACGGCCCAGGCGCGCATGGGTGGGGTTTCCTTGATCCTTGTTTACGGGGGCATGGGATCAATAGTTTGCCCTAAGGTCAAGCTTTGCCGGTGCTTGAACAAGGGCGCCAATCTTTGACGAAAACCGAAAGCCGCTTAAGCTCTTTCGGAATTTCGGAGGAACGACGATGAGCAATCAATGGGGCCAGGGCGCTGGCGGCGGTCTGGGCGATTTGCTGGGTGCCATGATGGGGGGCGGTTCGGCTGACGGGCTCGCTTCCTTGGTTGGCAAGCTGCAGCAGGGCGGGCTTGGCCAGGAAGTGGAAAGTTGGGTCGGCACCGGCCAGAATATGCCCGTGGCCCCCGAAAAACTGGCCCAAGCCTTTGGCGGCGATGAATTGGCTGGCCTTGCGCAGCAATTCGGCGGCGGTGCGGCTTCGGGCGGCGCCATGGCTGGGATTCTAGCGCAGCTTCTGCCCGCGGTGATCAATGGCATGACGCCCCAGGGACGCTTGCCGCAATCGCAGGCCGATATGGGCGGCGGACTTGGCGGTGTTCTGGGCAGCGTTCTGTCAGGCATGATGGGCGGGCAACCGCAGCAGCAACAACAGCAGCAGCAGGGCGGCCTTGGTGATGTTCTGGGCGCGCTGATGGGCGCCATGTCGGGCGGCGGCGCGCAGCCGCAGGCCGGAGGCGGTCTTGGGGGATTGCTCGGGACTTTGTTGGCCGGCGCTGGCGCCGATACGGCAGCCGGTATGGCTGGAAAAGGTGGCAAGGTTCTGCCGCCGGGTGATGATTTGCCGACCAAGCCCGCCGCG
>JAPLOJ010000391.1:3207-7468 GCA_026400795.1 Alphaproteobacteria bacterium | reverse complement strand
AGGTGATGACCTTCTCAGCAGCCATTTTTGTCGAGGCTGCGCAGCCGGAAGCCGCGCGCGCCTGCATGGCGTTTCTGGTGCAGGGCGCGGATGCGAAGCTGCTCCGCGCGAAGGGGTTGGAGCCGGTTTAATCCCCCAAAGCAAACCCCTCATACCCCTTCTCCGCCACCTCATCACAAATCCGCCGATACCGCGCCATGCCGCCGATATAGGGCATGAATACGCGCGGCTTGCCCGGCACATTGGCGCCGAGATACCAGGAATGCGGCGTTTTCGGGAAAAGCGTGCGGTTGGCGACTTCCTGCACCTGCACCATCCAATCATCCACCGCATCGGGCTTGGCTTCAATGCGCGTCTGGCCGGCGGCGCGCATATCCGCAATGCAGCGCGTGATCCAATCCACATGCTGTTCGATGGCAACCGGCATATTCGTCAGCACGGAAGGGCTGCCAGGCCCGGTCACGGTAAACAGATTGGGGAAGCCCACCACTTGCAAGCCAAGATAGCTGCGCGGCCCTTCACGCCAGACATCGCGCAAAGCCAGGCCATCGCGCCCGGCGATGTTCAAATTGAATAGCGGCCCGGTCATGGCATCAAAGCCAGTGGCAAACACAATGATATCCAAAGGATATTCGCCCTTGCTGGTCTTCACGCCGGTGGCGGTGATGCGTTCAATCGGCTCGGCCCGCAAATTCACCAAGGCAACATTGTCCCGGTTATAGGTTTCGAAATAGCCGGTATCAATCGGCGGGCGCTTGGTGCCGAAGCCGTGATCAATATCGGCAAGGATCGCGGCCTTGGCAGGGTCCTTCACAATCTGGCCGATCTTTTTCTGCAGGAAAGCGGAGACGATCTCATTCGCTTCCTCATTCGTCAGCACATCGCGGAATTCAGCGCGGAGCCGCAGCCCGCCCTTTTCCCAGGCTTTTTCGAAAATCTCATTCCGTTCTTCATCGGAAACATCAAACACAGACCGATCCGCAATGCGCCAAGGATGGCCATTGACGGTGGAGCGCATCACATCGCGAATTTCGGCGAAATTCTCCCGCACATATTTCTTGAAATCATCGGTCAGCGGCGCATTGCGCGCGGGGATCGAATAATTCGCGGTGCGCTGAAATACGGTCAGGTGCTTGGCGGCGGCGGCAATCACCGGAATGGCCTGAATGCCGGTCGAACCCGTGCCAATCACGCCAACCCGCTTGCCCGAGAAATCCACACCCTCATGCGGCCATTCGCCAGTGTGGTACCACTTGCCCTGAAAATCCGCGATGCCATCAATCTTCGGCAGATTGGCCGAAGAAAGGCAGCCGACGGCGGTGATCAAATAGCGCGCCGCATATTCCGCTCCTTGTTCCGTGCGCACGCGCCACAGATTGGCAGCCTCATCATACTGCGCCGCCACCACGCGCGCGCCGAAGGTAATGTCACGCTTCAGGTCAAGCTTATCCGCGGCGTAATTCAGATAGCGCAAAATTTCCGGCTGGCTCGGGTAGCGTTCGGACCATTCCCAGCCCTGCACCAACTCATCCGAGAAATGATAGCAATAGCTATGGCTTTCGGAATCACACCTGGCACCCGGTTAGCGGTTCCAGTACCAGGTACCGCCCACGCCATCGCCCGCTTCCAGCACATGGGCGGAAAGCCCTTGGCGGTCGCGCAGGGAATGGAGCTGATACATGCCGGCGAAACCGGCACCGATGATCAGCGCGTCATAGAGCTTCGCCTCGGTCGAGGTAGCGGCTAGGGGGCTTACGACGTCAAGCATGGCGGTTTCTTCATGTTGGCTGGTTGGGCCGATAAGCTAACCCGCGCCGGCCCCTTACGCCAAGCAGGGAAAATCCTTGTCATTTCGGCGGGGCCGCCCACATGGGGTCCAACGGCGCCGCAAAGCCCCCTGCCTTCCGGCGCCCCCTCGACCTTGGGAAAGACCAATACCGTGAATATTCAAATCCCTGCATCTGGCCTCACCACGGCCAATGCCACCCTGGAACCGCGCCCCTCCCGCGCGGAAGCGGAAGCCGCGGTGCGCACCCTGCTGCGCTGGGCCGGTGATGACCCAGACCGTGAAGGCCTGGTTGATACCCCCGCGCGCGTCGCCCGCGCCTATGAGGAATTCTTCGCCGGCTATGAAACAGACCCGGTGGATTTGCTCGCGCGGTCCTTCGAAGAAACCGATGGCTATGATGAAATGGTGATCCTGCGGGATATCCGCATGGAAAGCCATTGCGAACACCATATGGTGCCCATCATTGGCCGTGCGCATATCGCCTATTTGCCGCAGGGCCGGGTGGTTGGCATCAGCAAGCTGGCGCGCGTTTTGGAAGTCTATGCCAAGCGGCTGCAAATCCAGGAAAAGCTGACGGCACAAGTGGCCAATACCATTGAACAGGTGCTGAAGCCGAAGGGTGTGGCCGTGGTGATTGAAGCCGCGCATCAATGCATGACCACGCGCGGCATCCATAAGCCCGGCGTCACCATGGTGACCAGCCGCATGCTGGGCGCCTTCCGTGATGATGCCAGCACACGGCGCGAATTCCTGTCCATTATCGGTGGCCAGCGCGCCAGTGTGATTGAAGGCTGAAACCATAGGCTTCCTCGCCCGAAGCGCCGCTTGACCAAGGGGCGCTTCGGCGCGCATGAGCCCCCATGCGCTTTACCACCCCACCCAGCCCCGAAGACCTGGTCGAATTGGCCGAAGATGCGCTTGCCGCCATCCCAAAGCCGATGCGCGATATACTGAAGGGCGTCGCCATCCTGGTGGATGACATCGCGGAGGAGGAGATGCTCCGCGAACTCGGCATCGAAAACCCCTATGAATTGACCGGGCTTTACCTTGGCGTGCCGCTGACCGAAAAAAGTAACGGCATAGTGCAGGAAGAACCGGACCGCATCCTGCTATTCCGAGAGCCCATCCTGCTGGAATGGATCGAAACCGGGGAGGATCTGTTCCGCCTGGTGCGCAACGTCTTGATCCACGAAATCGGACACCATTTCGGCTTTTCGGATGAGGATATCGAAAGGCTGGAGGATGAGGGGTAGGTATTTACAAAAAGGGGGCGCTGCCCCCTGACCCCCGCCGGGGTAACAGTGTTACCCCGGACCCCGCCGTTATTCGAAGAGACCGGCTTGGGAAGGGCGGGACGAACGTTCACGGGGGGCAGCCCTGAAACCCTCGCCTCGGCCAATTGGGGGTAAGCGTTCGGCATCATCATGCACGCCAGCCATCAGTTCAGCGATGGTCTTGACCATGATTTTGCGAAACTGCCCAAGGCCGGTTGAGGCATAACCATGGGCGGCCGCATCTTGCAGCATGGGCCGCGTTGGGTCCGCCAGCGTCACCAGCACGCCACCCAAGGCACCTTCGCGCTGCACCGTACCGGCCAAATCCCGCACATCGCGGACCGAGACATTCTCCCCGCCCTTTACGGAAATAATCACCCGATCCAAATCGCCATCCCTGGGGCCGGTGCGGACCCAACGAATGCCATCAATGCCGCGATCCGCACCCTTCTTCTTGCCGCCCTGCGGCACAGCATCCAACAGGGATACCGCCCACCATTGGAATTGATGCTTGTCCCGCGCGGCAGACAAATCCCTCGGCGTGCCCAACACCTCAAAGGCGATACTCGGGAAGGCATCCTTCAGGCGACGCTCCACGAGGGAAATGGCAAGATGCGTGACATCAATCCCAACCCATCGCCGACCGAGTTTTTCGGCAGCATGAACCGCCGTGCCACAGCCACAAAAGGGATCAAGCACGACATCACCGGGATTGGAGGAAGCATTGATGATGCGTTCCAACAGCGTGAGGGGCTTTTGCGTGGGATAGCCGAGGCGTTCCCCTGTTGCGTTGAGACCGCGAAGCATTTCCACATCATCCCAAAGGTCTTGTATTGAGACGCCTCGACTAGCGTCGAGGTAGCGTTTCTCGTAGGTCATGCCCGATTTTGAGTAAACCAACCTACCCTCATCGTGGAGGCGCTGCATCCGCTCTTTGCTGTAGCGCCAGTAACGCGAGATTCCGTTCCATTCATAAAACGGATTTCCTTTGGCAGCGCCACCGGGTCCGGTTACGTCTGCCTTATTATACCTTCGGCCCGTTCCCTCTTCTACATTGCGGTACCATGAATCAATGGTCTTCTGAGGGAGTGGATTATACAGAACGTTAAAAACACGGTCCGAAGAACTAGTCTTCCGATAGAAGAAAATTACGTCGTGTATCCGTCCGAAATGCTTGGCGCCTTGTCGGGCATCATTA
>JAPLOJ010000391.1:0-3158 GCA_026400795.1 Alphaproteobacteria bacterium | reverse complement strand
TGGGCATCTGACCTTTTCCAGACAATTTCGTTGACAAAATTCTCCGGACCGAAAATCCCATCCAGCAAAATTTTCAAATAATGGCTCGCGGTTGGGTCGCAGTGGAGATAAATTGATCCAGTGGGTTTCAGGACCCGGTGTAATTCAATCAGCCGCACGGCCATCATCGCCAGATAGGCGGTCATGTCATTCTTGCCGAGTGCGGCGACAATGCCGCGCAGCAGAACGGACGCATCGGTATAGACGCCCTGGGTGATCACATCTTCATAGGCAGCGGCGGCGGCGTCGCCCCAATGCCAGCTATCTTCGAAGGCTTCCAATTGGCTGTCGCTCATTTTGCCATCGGGGGCGCGGAACAGCACGTTATAGGTTGCCGCTGAATTGAAGGGTGGGTCCAGGTAGATCAGATCAATGCTCTCATCCGGGATCAGCGGCTTGCCATCCGCATCCCGCCCGCGCAGCACCGCCAGATTATCCCCGTAGAACAGCCTGTTCTTCATCCGCGTTCTTTACCCAGCCTTGGTTGCTGTCACCATGCCCTTATTGCGACCGGTTTCGCAATCTATGGACCCGCGCGGCCTGGAACGGCGCGATTACTTATCGGAAATCGGGGGAATGAGCGGGGGCGGCCAACCCGCCCCCGTTCTACCCTGCCGAGCGGCGAGGCCGGTTGGCGGCTCGTCGGATCAGGGCGACGCCGGAAATAGCCACGGTGGCCGCCATTGGCAAGAAGAATCCTCATGACCAGCGTGCGCATCGCGATCAATATCGCCAAGTCTCGGCGGGGTCCGGGGTAACACTGTTACCCCGGTGGGGGCTCCGGGGGCAAAGCCCCCGGTTTCAACTCGCCCTCATCCATCCTAAATAAACTTTCATGTCCATCACCTTCACCCTGAATGGCGAATTGCGGCGCCTGCCTGCGGAAACGCCCCCGGCGATGACCTTGCTCGATTGGCTGCGCGCGGCGGGGCTGACCGGCACGAAGGAGGGCTGTGCCGAGGGTGATTGCGGCGCCTGTACTGTGGTGATTGAGGCACCGGATGGCGCCCGCGCCCCAGTCAATGCCTGCCTGATGACGCTGGGTCAGGCGCATGGCCTGGCGTTGCGCAGTGTTGAGGGGCTCCTCGCCCCCGATGGCGCGCCGCATCCCGTCCAGGCAGCGATGCTGGCGGCGGAGGCCACGCAATGCGGCTTTTGCACGCCGGGTATTGTCATGTCGCTTTATGCCCATGCGCGCATGGGGGGTGATGCGCATGAGGCATTGGCGGGGAATCTCTGCCGCTGCACCGGGTATCGGCCGATTCTGGATGCGATGGCGGCCTTGCCGGTGGCGGAGGATGCCGCGCCGGCACAGCCGGCCAGTGATGTCACTGGCTTCGGCCCGCCAGAGCATCGCTTTTTTCTGCCGCGCAGCCTGGATGAAACGCTGAGGCTCCGGCGCGAATACCCGGGGGCGTGGATTTTGGCGGGCGGGACTGATCTCGGCCTGCGGTTTTCGGAACATCGGGAGGATCCTGGCTCCATTATTTGCCTGCGCGATGTTGCGGAATTGCGTGGGATTAGCGCGGGGCCAGAGGGGCTTTCGGTCGGTGCGGCGGAACCCTATGCCGCGCTGCTTGATCTGATGACGGGCGATGCGGATTTCGCGGCTTTTGCCGGGCTGCTGCGCCGGCTGGGGTCACGCCAGATACGCGCGCTCGGCACGCTTGGTGGGAATTTGGGCACCGCGAGCCCAATCGGCGATGCGCTGCCGCCCTTGCTGGCACTTGGCGCGCGGGTTTCGCTGGCGGGACCGAATGGTGCGCGGGATGTGGCGGTTGAAGATTTCCTGCTCGGCTATCGGCGCAATGCGCTGGGCGTTGAGGAGGTGATTGCGCGGGTCTTCATCCCTCGGCCGAAACCGGGCGCGATTTTCGCCGCTGAGAAACTTTCGCGCCGGCATGATCAAGATATCAGCGCCATTGGCCTTTCGGTGCTGCTGGAACGTGATGGTGATGTGATCACCCGCGCGCGCATCGCCCATGGCGGCTGCGGGCCGATGGCAGCGCGGGCGCCGGAAGCCGAAGCGGTGCTGGAAGGCGCGGCCTTCACCGAAGCGCAAGCGCGCGCCGCGGGGGATGCTTTGGCGCGCGCCATCACTCCCATGGATGATTTGCGCGGCACTGCAGAATATCGCCGCGTGGCCGCGTGCAATTTGATGCTCCGGCTTTATTGGCGTGAAGCGAGGCCTGATGCGGCGGCGGAAATCATGGCGCTGCCAACGCCGCATGCGCCGCGGTTCATCTCGCCATGAATGCGCCACTCGCCCAGGGGGCAGCGCTGGCCCATGATTCGGCGTTTGGTCATGTAACGGGCAGGGCACCTTTCGCGGATGATGTGCCGGAAGTGCCGGGATTGTTGCATGGCGCGCTGCTGCTCTCGCCAATTGCGCATGGCCGGCTTGGTGGGTTGGACGTTGCGGCAGCGCGCGCCATGCCGGGTGTGGTCGCGGTGCTGACGGCGCGGGATGTGCTGGGGGCGAATGATATCTCGCCCTCGGGCCGGGAAGTGGAGCCGCTTTTCGCGGATGGCGTCTTGCGCCATCACGGCCAGCCCATTGCGATGGTGGTGGGTGAAACGCGCGATGCGGCACTGGCGGCCCTTGCCGCGCTGAAGCCGGAAATCGAGGCGCTGCGGGCGATTCTTTCGATCGAAGATGCGCTGGCGGCAGAGGCCTATTTGCTGCCGCCGCAGGAAATCACGCAGGGCGATGCGGCGGGCGCGATTGCTGCGGCGCCGCTTACCACATCTGGCGAATTTCGCGCGGGCGGGCAGGAACATTTCTATCTGGAAGGCCAGATTGCCATCGCCATGCCGGGGGAAGATGGGGATATCACCATCACCTCCTCCACCCAGCACCCGACCGAGGTGCAGCATATTGCCGCGCGCGTGGTGGGTTGTGATTTCAACCGCATCACCGTGCGCTGCCGGCGCATGGGCGGCGGTTTTGGCGGCAAGGAAAGCAATGCGTCCTGGGTGGCGGCGGCGGCAGCACTCGCCGCGCGCATCACCGGGCGGCCGGTAAAGCTGCGGCTGTCGCGCAAGGCGGATATGGCGGCCACCGGTAAGCGCCATCCGTTTCTGTATCGCTGGCGCGCTGGCTTTGACGCGACAGGGCG
>JAPLOJ010000009.1 GCA_026400795.1 Alphaproteobacteria bacterium | reverse complement strand
GATTTGCCCCTGCCTTTTCAAGGGTTCATCTGCGACGGAAATCCTTGCGCATCAAGTCTCCCGCGCGCGCAGCATGATGAAGATTATGCAGCAGATCAGCACCGCAACAACAAAGGCCATCAGCGCCGCCCCAATGCCACCAATGCTGGCCGCCACACCCGAAGCGGCCTGCATGATCGCGGCACCGCCAAAAAAGGCGACATTCATGGCCGAAAGCGCGCGTCCCACACGCTCCGGCGGGGTGGCTGCGCGCACCAGGGCGAAGCAGATCACCTGGGTTGAGATCAACAGCCCAAAAAGCGCCAGCAGCACCGCATCCGCCGCCACCGGCCAGGAAAGCGCGCCGCCAAGCACCATGAGGGCAATGGCCGCCACCGCGCCGATATGCCCGCCGGCCAGAATGCCGCCGCGATGTTTTTGATAGCGCCGTTCCAGAATGCCGGCGAGCAAAGGCCCGATGATCAGCGCAATGGTGCACACCAGCAGCACATGCCCCGCTTCCACGCGCGAAAGGCCCCTTTCTTCCATCAGCCAGGGGCCGCCCCATAAGCCGCGCACACCAAGGACCACGGCGAAGGAAGTCCAGGCCATGACAATCGGCGCGCGCAATTCGCGCGAAAAGCCAAGGCGGATCACATCACGGGCATCTTCTTTCAGGCTGCGGCGCGTTGTGACATCCGGCGGCGTTTCGCGCACCACGAAAGCGACCGAAAGCGCTGCGAAAACCGCAAGCCCCGCACAGGCAATGAAGCCCGCGCGCCAGCCGCTATATTCCACCAGAAAGGCCAGCGGGCTTGCGGAAATCACCATGCCTGTATTGCCAACGGCCTGAATAATCCCCCCCCAAAGCCCGAAGCGCTGCGCGGGCATATTCTTGGCGGCATAGGTAATAGGGCACATCAGCATCCCGGAACAGCCAATGCCCAGGATCATTTGCGCCACCAGCATGGACCAGGCGTTATCCGCATAAGCACCCAGCACCGCCCCAATCGCGGCAATGGTCAGCAGGCAAAGCGCCGTGGGTTTCACGCCCCAACGGTCCAGCGCGACACCCACGGGCAGCATGGCAAGCGCAAAGGTTGCGGGAAAGGCACCGGTCAAAGCGGCAAGCCCATCGGCGGTGACGCCCAGATCACGTTGCAGCACATCCGCGGCAATCGCAGGCAGGGTGCGCACCGCATTCGAAAACACATGCCCCATCGTCAAGGCGAGGATGGAAAGGGATATCAGGTTCATGGGGTAGGGGCGATCATCAATTCCGGAACATCTTGCCTGGGTTCATGATGCCTTTGGGATCAAGCGTTGCCTTCAGCGCGCGCATGACGGAAAGCGCCCCGTCGCCATGTTCCTGTTCCAGGAATTCGCGCTTGCCGAGGCCAATGCCGTGTTCCCCAGAACAAGTGCCGCCAAACGCCAAGCCTTGTGCGACGATTTCTCGGTCCAGCGTCCAGGCCTTTTCCAGCGCGGCCTGGTCATTATCCGGAAACAGGATCAGGCAATGGAAATTGCCATCGCCGACATGGCCGACGATGCAGCTTGTCAGTCCCGATGCTTCGGCGGTTTCCTTCGCCTTCACCACCGCTTCTGTCAGCCTAGAGATGGGCACGCAGACATCCGTGGTAATGCCACGATGGCCGGGCTTCAAGGCAATGGCGGCCCAATAGGCGTCATGCCGTGCCTTCCATAGCCGATTACGCGCCTCAGGATCCGTTGCTGCCTCAAAACTGGTGGCGCCAAAATCCCGCGCGACGGCTTCGACCGTTTCCGCCTGTTCCACCACGCTGGCGGGCGAGCCATGGAATTCCAAGAATAGCGTTGTGGTCGCGGCAAAACCTTCCAGCTTGGAATAGCGGATGCAGGCTTCCATCTGATCCTCATCCAACAATTCAATCCGCGCCACCGGAATGCCGCTTTGCATCACAGTGCTGACGGTTTCAACTGCGGCGGCGAGCGTTGGGAATTGGCAAACCGCGGCGCTGATGCCCTCAGGGATGCCATGCAGGCGCAGACGGATCTTAGTGATAACGCCAAGCGTGCCTTCCGATCCAATGAAAAGCCGCGTCAGATCATAGCCATTGGCGGCCTTGCGCGTGCGCCCGCCGGTTTGAATAACGCGCCCATCCGCCAGCACCACTTCAAGCCCCAAAACATTTTCGCGAATAGTGCCATAGCGCACCGCATTGGTGCCGGAAGCGCGCGTGGCGCACATGCCGCCAATAGTGCAATGGCTGCCGGGATCAACCGGAAAGAACAACCCCTCGGCGCGCAGAAAATCATTCAGGGCCTGGCGCGTGACACCGGGTTCAATCAGGCAATCCATATCCTCAGTGTTCAATTCCAACACCGCCGTCATTTGCGAGAGATCGAGCGATATGCCGACGCGCACCGGATTGACATGACCTTCAAGCGATGTGCCGGCCCCAAAGGGTACCACCGGCACGCCATGCTGATGGCAAAGCACCATGATGCGGCTGACCTCATCCGTGGTCTGCACGAAGGCGACCGCATCGGGCAGCGTCGGCGGCGTGGTATCCTCACCGCGGCTATGCTGTTCGCGCATGGCCTGGGCGGTGCTGAGCCTTTCACCCAGGAAGCCGCGGATGCTGGCAATGACCTGTGCTATGGCGGGGGCGCTGGCATTCATGGTGTTTCCTCATGCCGGCGGCGAAGGGCTGGCGGCGGGTTGCACCCTTTTTGCCGCTTGCGGGGCAGCACGT
>JAPLOJ010000418.1:3167-20863 GCA_026400795.1 Alphaproteobacteria bacterium | reverse complement strand
ATATCCGCCGGCACCGCGCCAGCCAGGCGGCGAATGCGCGATGTCGCCTGACGGTGGAACTCAAGCTCTGCCTGGAAGGCATCGCCGGTCAGGTCACGCCCATCGGGGAGACGCAGGCTTGCTACGTTTTGTGCCTTTTCCAGCAAGTAATCTTCCAGCCCGCGATCATCTTTCAAATAGCGTTCTTCCTGCCCGCGCTTGGCGCGATAAAGCGGCGGCTGCGCGATATACAAATAACCGCGCGTAATTAATTCCGGCATTTGCCGGAAGAAGAAGGTCAGCAACAAGGTGCGGATATGGCTGCCATCCACATCAGCATCGGTCATGATGACAATGCGGTGATAGCGTAGCTTGCCGATATCAAACCCACCCTCCGATGGCTCACCAGGCCCGATCCCGGTGCCGAGTGCGGTGATCAGCGTGCCGATTTCAGCGCTGGAGAGCATTTTGTCGAAGCGCGCGCGTTCCACATTCAGGATTTTGCCTTTGAGCGGCAGGATCGCCTGGAAGGCGCGGTCGCGCCCTTGCTTGGCGGAACCGCCGGCGCTGTCACCCTCAACGATGAATATTTCGCTTTTCGCCGGATCACGTTCCTGACAATCCGCAAGCTTGCCGGGCAAGGATGACACATCCAATACACCCTTGCGGCGCGTGAGGTCGCGTGCCTTGCGCGCCGCTTCACGCGCTGTCGCCGCATCCATGATCTTGCTTACCAGATCCTTGGTTTCCTTTGGATGCGTTTCAAACCAATGGGTAAGCGCATCGGCGCATGCCACATGCACCACGGGCTGCACTTCCGATGAAACCAATTTTTCCTTGGTCTGGCTGCTGAATTTCGGATCCGGCACCTTTACCGAAAGAACGGCAGTCAGCCCTTCGCGCATGTCTTCGCCGGTGAGTGCGACCTTTTCCTTCTTGGCGATGCCTTCCGCAACCTTGGCAACAACGCGCGTCAGCGCCTGGCGGAAACCCGCTAGATGTGCGCCGCCATCGCGTTGCGGGATGTTGTTGGTGAAGCAGAGCATGGTTTCATGGTAGCTGTCATTCCAGCGGAGTGAGAGCTCAACCTTGATCCCATCCTGTTCCCGCGCAGCGAGGCTGATTGGGGTTGCGAAAAGCGGTGTCTTGCCCTTGTCCAACCATTCGACAAAAGCCGTAAGCCCGCCATCGAAATGAAACTTGGTTTCCTGCACTTCTGCATGGCGTTCATCACGCAGCAGAACGCGCAAGCCGGAATTGAGGAATGCCAATTCACGCAAGCGGCGTTCAAGCACGGCGAATTCAAATTCCGTGCGGGTGAAGGTGAGTGCGGATGGCTTGAAGGTCACTTCCGTGCCATTCGGATGGTCCGAAGGGCCAAGCGCCGTGCAGGGCACTACGGTGTCACCATGTTCAAAGCGCAGCCGATATTGCTGGCCGCCGCGCCAGATGCGCACTTCCATCCATTCGGACAGCGCGTTGACCACCGCCGCACCCACGCCATGCAAGCCGCCTGAGACCTTGTAGGAATTCTGGTTGAACTTGCCGCCCGCATGCAGCCGCGTCAGCACAACCTCAGCAGCGCTGATGCCTTCCTCAGCATGGATATCCACTGGGATGCCGCGGCCATCATCAATGACGGTAACGCTTCCATCACCATTCAGCGTGACGGAGACGGCCGAGGCAAAACCCGCCTGCGCTTCATCCACCGCATTATCAACAATCTCAAAGGCCATGTGATGCAGGCCAGAGCCATCATCAGTGTCGCCAATATACATGCCCGGCCGTTTGCGCACCGCTTCCAGCCCGCGCAAGACGGTAATGGAGGCGCTGTCATAGGCTTCAGTTTCGGCGCGCGGCTCGTCGCTCATGCCGGTTACGGGCTCCTGTTCGGGGAAAGAAGAATCATGATGGTTTTGTAGCATTTTTCGGCGACAAACGCGACCCCGACAGGCGGTATTTCGCGCGCGCTTCAATCAACGGCAATCAGCCTGCCATCGCCCGCGCTGAACAGGCGCCCAAGGCCCGCAAGCGGGGCAAAAACCTCAAGATCAGTGCCGGTCATGAAGACCTGAGCAGGCAGCGCGGCAAGGGCAGCGAACAGCGCTTCACGCCGCGCGGGATCGAGATGTGCTGCCACCTCATCCAACAGCAGCAAGGGCGCGAAGCCGCGCGCTTCGGCGATCAGCGCGGCATGGGCCAAAACCACGGAAACCAGCAGCGCCTTTTGCTCCCCAGTTGAACAGAATTCGGCGCTGATCGCTTTCGGCATATGCACCAGAACCAAATCAGCCTTATGCGCCCCGCGCGCGGCACCACCGGCTGCGGCATCACGCCGCCGATCCTGCGCCAGGCCCTGGCGCAAAGCTTCTTCCACGGCCAGCGCCGGGGTTTCGGCCAGGGCAGTCAGGATGGGGCAGGCAATCTCCAGCCGTGCGGCGGGAAAAGCGCCCGTGGCGCGGCCTGCCGCGAGTTCCGCATTCAGGCGCAGCATCAGCGCGCGCCTGGCCGCCGCCACGGCCACCGCATGCCGCGCCATGGCATCTTCCAGCCCGGCAAGCCAGGCAGGGTCCGCGCGGCCTTCCGTCAGCAGCCGATTACGCTCGGCCATGGCGTTATCATGCGCGGCCACTTCCCGCGCATGGCCGGGCTCCAGCGCCCAAACCAGCCGATCCAGAAAGCGCCGCCGGCCACTCGCGCCTTCCTGAAACAGCCGATCCATTTGCGGCGTGATCCAAACGGCGGCCATGCGTTCGGCCAGCATTGCCTGGCTGCGCAAAGCCTGACCATCCAGGCGATAGATGCGCCGTTCTGTCACCCCTTCCGGGTCTGTGCCGGTGCCAATCTCCATGGGGCCGGTCCGCGTTTCAAACCGCCCTGCCACCGCCCAGGGCAAGCCCGCGCCCGCTTCCTGCCGCCCAACTTCGCCCATGCGCGCGCCGCGCAAGCCTCGACCGGGGGCGAGCAGCGATATCGCTTCCAGCAGATTGGTCTTGCCCGCGCCGTTTGCGCCCGCGATGCAAATCAAGGACGCGTCGAAAGACGCATCCAAAACCTGCCAGGACCGGAAATCCGAAAGCCTGAGGCGCGCAAGGAAAAGCCCTGGCGCCGTCGTCACACCCGCATCGGCATCAGGACAAACAGCGCTTCCGGCCGGGACGCATCACGCACAATGGTGGGCGCCGCGCCATCGGCGAACAGGAATTCCAGCTTGTCCTGCACCAGATCAGTGATGTCGGCCAAGTACCGCGCCTGGAACCCAATTTCCAAAGCGCCGCTGGTATAGGCGACATCATCGCCTTCCAAATCTTCCTGCGCTTCGCCCTGATCAGGGCTGGCCGCCGATACGCGCAAATGATTGGTGCCAAGGCTAAGCTTCACGGGGCGCGATTTTTCGCTGCTGATTGCCGCCACGCGCTTCACCGCATCGGCGAAATCCTTGCGGGGCACAACAAGTTTCTTGTCATTGCCGCGCGGGATCACGCGTTCATATTCGGGGAAGGTGCCGTCAATCAGCTTGCTGGTGAGCGTGACGGTACCAAGGGCGAATTGCACCTTGGTGTCCGAAAGCCGCACCACAATCTCATCCTGGGTTTCTTCGGCAAGCTTGCGGATTTCATTCACGGTCTTGCGCGGAATGATCACGCCAGGCATGGCTTTCGCGCCTTCCGGCAGTGGTTCCTCCACACGCGCGAGCCGATGCCCATCCGTCGCGACAGCACGCAGCACCGGCTGGCCTTCGCTTTCAGTTGCGTGGATATAGATGCCGTTCAGGTAATAGCGCGTTTCTTCCGTGGAAATCGCGAAACGCGTGCGGTCAATCAAATCCCGCAATACGCCGGCCTTGATGCTGAACTGCACCGGCATGCGCCCTTCGGTCATGGAGGGGAAATCATCCACGGCCAGCACAGCCAGGCTGGTATTGAAGCGGCCGGAGCGCAGCGTGAGCGGCCCATCGCCTCCGCCATGGTCGAATTCCACGCGCGCCCCTTCGGGCAGGTTGCGGATAATTTCGTAAAGGGTTGAAGCCGGCGCCGTGGTGCGCCCCGCGCGCGCCACGGTGACACCCGCGATATCTTCCACCACCGCGATTTCCATATCCGTCGCGGTCAGTTTCAGCGCGCCGGCCGAACTTGCTTCGATCATGACATTGGCGAGGATGGGGATGGTGTTGCGACGCTCAACCACGCTTTGCACATGGGTCAGCGCCTTGAGCAGAACCGCCCTGTCAACCGAGAATTTCATCGTTCCGACGCCCCGATCCTGTTATGGCGATTTCAGCCGCGGCCAGATGGGCCCCGGGGGTGAACCGCCAGTGAAATCCTGCCCGGGCGACAAAGCTGCCGAATCGGCGCGGAAAAGCGCCCGGATTCGTTCTTTCATACCAGCCCGGACGGGGGCAGAAAAGCGGCTTCAACGCGCGGAGAGGCGCCTCAGGTTTCCAGCATACGCCGGAGAAGCTCCACATCCTCGGCGAAGGACCCATCCGCCTGCATAAGCTCCGCCACGCGGGAGACGGCATGCATGACCGTGGTATGGTCCCGATTGCCGAAACGCCGCCCGATTTCCGGCAGCGACCGAGAGGTAAGCTGCTTCGCCAGATACATCGCGACCTGCCGCGGCCGCGCCACATTACGCGCACGGCGGGCGGAGGACATGTCGGTCAGGCGGATATTATAGTGTTCGGCAACCTTGCGCTGAATTTCTTCAATGGTCACGCGCCGATCATGGGCGCGGAGGATATCGTGCAACACCTCCTGCGCGCCTTCCAACGTAATCGGGCGGCCAAACAGATTGGCCCAGGCGATCAGGCGATTAAGCGCGCCTTCCAATTCCCGCACATTGGAGGTGATCTTGTGCGCCAGGAATTCCATGACGCGCGACGGCACCGCAACGCCGGATGACGCGGCCTTGGCTTCCAGGATGGAAATGCGCAATTCATACGTGGTGGCGTGCAGGTCGGCCACCATGCCGCAGCCAAGGCGCGTGCGCAGCCGGTCTTCAATGCCGGAAAGATCGGATGGCGATTTGTCGGCAGAAATCACAATCTGCTTGCCGGCATCCACCAGCGCATTGAAGGTGTGGAAGAATTCTTCCTGCGTATTGTCCTTGCCGATCAGGAATTGCAGGTCATCCACCATCAGCACATCAACGGACCGCAGCGTTTCCTTGAATTCCATGGTGGATTGGCTGCGCAGTGCCGCGATGAAGCGATACATGAATTTTTCCGCGCTCATATAGGCAACTTGGCGCGTGGGGTGTTGTTCCCGAATGGCCCAGGCAACGGCGTGCATCAGATGCGTTTTGCCAAGCCCAACGCCGCCATAAAGGAACAGCGGATTGAAGCCCGGCATGGCCGGCCTTTCTGAAACGCGCCGCGCGCAGGCATGGGCGAATTCATTGGGCTTGCCGACAATGAAGGTATCAAACGTGAAGCGCGGATCAAGCGGCGCGGCCCAATCCCCGCGCGGGTCAGCCACGCGCGCCGCCGCTGGTGTCAGGCTTTCCGCCAAGGGTTGCGCGCCATTTTCGGCTGGCTCACCAGACGCTGCGCGCGCATTGGCGGCAACGCGCAGATCAACCCGACGAATGGCGGGATTTTCCTGCTGCCATAAGGAACGAAGCCGATCGCCGTAATGGCTGCTCACCCAATCGCGCAAAAAGCGCGTGGGCAGCGTGATGGTCGCTTCATCACCTTCAACAGCAGCGAGTGTCATTTGCCGAAGCCAGCTGCGGAATTCCACATCGCCTACTTCTTCGCGCAGCTTGGCGCCTGCCCCCTTTGACCATTCATTAAACCAACCCCGTTGAAGCATAATGCTGCTGAGCGAGCACAAAATTCAATAGCAAAAAAACCCGAACAGCAAATTTCCGAAAACGAGAACTTCTCACCACCGAAGCGTGGCGCACACACCAAAAAAATAACGCGAAGTGAAGCCGCGTCTTCCTTTCGATCAATCACAGGTCAGCCCAACAAACAACATCTACGGTGCGCAGCAATTGCCACGCGCCGCACCGACTTTTCAGAGAAAAAGAGAAGTTCGCGCCGTTAGGCGCCGACGGACTTCACCCGCGCCGAAAGCCGCGACAATCTGCGCGCGACCGTATTGGCATGCAACACACCCTTGGTTGCGGCACGCTGCATTTCAGGTTGCGCTGCGCGAAACGCTTCCTGCGCCGCGGCCTTATCGCCAGACTTCACCGCTTCTTCGACCTTGCGCAAAAAACTGCGCACGCGTGACTTGCGCGCCTTGTTGCGCACCGTGCGCTTTTCGGTCTGACGGATGCGCTTACGCGCGGAAGAATTATTGGCCATGGGCTGTCTGTTCGAACCTGAAAGAAGATGAGGCGGCAATCCACCTGCGAAGGGCGGGTAACTAGCGCCGGAGCATGGCCGACGTCAAGCCGGATGAGGCGGCGCGAAGTCCGACCCATCGAGCATGGCTTTTCTTTACCTTCTGCCACGCTAAATTGCATCTCATGAAGCGTTTTTGGGAAGCGGCCCTGGCCGTACCACGCCTGGAAGGCGGCTATGGCGTTGTGCTGGATGGGCGGCCTTTGCGCCTGCCGGGCGGCAGTATTCTGACCACATCAAGCCGCCCGCTGGCCGAGGCGATTGCCGATGAATGGCAGCAGGCCGGCGGGGCAAAGGGCGGGGAGATGCACCCAGAAGATGTGGCCCTGACCCGGCTTTTGGGCTCGGCCCAGGAACGCATCGCGCCTAACCCTCACGCCATCAGGGCCTGATGCCCGTGGCGCAAGCCCCTGAAAGCATGGCCGCCCTGCAGGCCGCCGTTGCGCGGCATGATGCGGCAGGGCTTGCAGCCCTTGGCGTTGCGGTGCCAGCGCTGGGTAGCCTGGTACTTAGCTTGGCGCTCAGCCTTGGCCGGCTTGATGCCGAAGAAGCGCATCGCCTGGCCGTCATAGATGAGGTGTTCCAGGAAGAATTCTGGGGCAGCGATCCCGAGACCGAGGCGCGGCGCCAAGACCGCCTTGCCGATGTGAAACTGGCGCAGCGTTTCATGGCACTGGTGAGCAGGTAAGATTTCCCCTTTATTGGGTCTGGCGACTGGCGGAATCGGTCTCGCTAGGCGCAGCCCGCCTTTTTATTGGAGCCCTGACCATGAAGCGTACCATGAGGCTGCATTCCTACAGGGTGCTGATCGCGCTTTTGCTGGTACTGCCCAACCTGCCGGCGCTTGGCGAAACCGAGCCGCTGATGGAAGACCCTTTTGGCATCATTGGTGTTACGCCAACCCCCGTTGGCGGCCAAACATTGAGCCTTGGCCTGGGGTATTCGCGTGCGCGGGAAGGCGCCAACAGGGATCTTTATAGCGGCGCTCTTGAAGCCGAAGCAGGGCTGGTGCGTGGGCTTGATCTGCGTTTTGCACAGACAGCGGAATACGGCCCCGCAGCGCCTTACCCGGCGGATGATACCAAGCGGCTTTGGGGCGGGCTTTCTCAGCTTGGCCTACGCTGGCAGTTCATGGAGGAAGATGGCTGGCGCCCGGCAATGGGTGTTTTCGGCGCGGTGCGGACCGCTTACGGCGAAACCAGCGGGCCTTCGCAAAGCGGACAGATTGTCGGTTTGCTCAGCAAAACCATCATCGAAGGCCCGCGGCCGCTCGCGCTTTCCTTCAATGCCGGCTGGTCGGAGTTATTCAATGCGGCGCCAGGTGAAAGGGCCGGGCGTTATGAATTTGCCGCCGGGCTTACGCAAAGCATCGGTAAGGATACCTCGCTTGGTTTCAGCTATTTGCTGCAACAACAGGATCGTGGCGAGCAGGACCAGAATATCATCGCCGCCGGGCTTTGGCATCGGCTTGGGAATGCGGGGCCAATCATGGCCGCCGGCGCCGGGGTTGGGATCGGCGATGATTCGCCGAACTTTCTGGTATTCGCCTCGCTCAAATGGTTGTTCGGCGCGGCGGCCAAGTAGCACCGGCTACCACCAGGGAATGGCTGACCCTTCCGGCGGGTCCACACGGAACACGTTCAACTGCATCGCCAGCAGCGAATAATAGCCAATCAGCCCTGTCAGCTCCACCGCGCCGTTTTCGCCCAGCAGATCAAGCACGGGCTGATATAGCACATCCGGTGCCTTGCCGGTGCGCAGCACGGCGCGCACGAATTCCACCACCACTCGATCAGCATCGTAATCAAAGGGTATTTTTTCTGAATCACGGCCAATGGCGGCAATCACCGCTGAAGGCACGCCCTGCTTTTCCGCAATCGGCGCATGGGCAAACCATTCATAAGCCGCCTTCCAATGATGGCCGACGCATAAAATGGCGAGTTCACGCAGCCGCATCGGCACGCTGCATTCAAAGCGCACAAAAACGCCAAGCTGTTCCACCCGCGCGCAAAGCTCGGGGCTGGTGATCAGCGCCTGAAAGGGGCCTTTCACGCCACCGCGCGCGCCGGATGCCATGCGATCCCATACCGCCTGCTGAGCAGCATCCAGGCTTTCGCGCGTTTTTGCGGGCAGGCGCGGCGCGCTCATTCCGCGGCAGCCGCTACTGCGGCGGGGGCTTCGAAATGGGGCATGATTTCCCGCGCAAAGCCGCGCAGATTAGCAACCGAGGCATTGGGGTCCACGATCAGGATCGTTGCCACGCCGCCAGCCTTAAGTTTTTCAATGCGGGCGATGATTTCAGCCGGCGTGCCCAGCAGCGGCGCGTCATCGGTTTCAATGCTGTCCGCGCGCTTGCCCTTATGCAAATCGCCAATCACGCCCACCACGCGCCGGCGCACTTCATAAGCGGCAGCGCGTTCTTCTTCCGAATGGATCATCTGCAGCGCACGCGCCACCGCGACATCATGCGGCTGCCAGGCGCGGCCATGGCGTTCGCATTCATCGCGGAAAATCGCGACACGTTCGATGATTTGATCAACCGAGGCCAATTGATCGAGCAGCAGATTGAAGCCCTCACGCGCGGCGCGGCGGATGCTCTCCTCACTGCCGGCGGCCAACCAGAAAGGCGGATGGGGAAGCTGCGACGGTGCGGGCTCCACCACCACATTCTCAAAATGCCAGCGCTTGCCGTGATGGCTGAAGCGGCCTTCCGTGGTCCAGGCCTTGCGGATCACTTCCACCGCTTCATCGAAGCGTTCGGTCGCTTCTTCGGGCGGGATACAAAAGCCGCTGAATTCCGAAGCGCGATAGTCCTTGCCCACGCCGAAATCGAACCGCCCACCAGAAAGCAGATCAAGCGTCGCGGCCTGTTCGGCGATCAACACCGGGTTATGCCAAGGCAGCACCACCACCGCCGTGCCAAGCCTGATGCGATCTGTCTTCGCCGCAAGATATGACAGCAAGGTCATGGAGGCAGAAACCTGCCCCTGGCCGGTGAAGTGATGTTCCACCATGAACATATGCGCAAAGCCGAGCCTTTCGGCTTCCTGCACATAGTCAATGAAATCCTTATAGCCGTGGCTATCGCCGAGGCCGACCGAACGCTTTGTCCGCGCCCCTCCAAATAGACCAAAGCGCATGGCATCATCCTCCTGACCACGAAACCCTATTCTGAGGCTTGAGGCCGCTGCGGTAAAGGGGTTTCGTTGTTCGATTTTGCTCGAAAAATTGGGACGCCCGCGCCCTTGTGGGCCTTCCCCGGTTGCCAGCCAGGCCAAAGCCTGCCCAATCTTGTGCCGGAGACAGTTCAGGAAAACTGCCATGGAATGGAACCCGAAGCCGCTTGACCCCGGCATGATCAAGCTGCATCGCCGCGGCAAGGGCGAAGCGCTCATGCTGCTTCATTGCCTTGGCATGTCCTGGCGCTTTTGGGATGTGCTGGAACCGCTGACGGATCGGTTTGAGCTGATCGCCTATTCCTTCCCCGGCCATCACGACACACCGCTACCCGGCCATCAATACGGCGTGCCGGAATTGACAGAGCAATTATGCGCGGTTGCGAAGCGTGAAGGGCTTTCCAGCTTTCACCTGATGGGCATTTCGCTTGGCGGCAGCGTGGCGCAGCATTTCGCCGGCACCTATCCGGATATGGTGAACAAGCTGATCCTGGCCGATTGCACGCCGCGTTATGATGATGACAGCCGCGCCAATTGGCCGGTGCGCGCAGCGGCAGCGCGCAAGGATGGCGTTGCTTCCCTGGTGCCGACCCTCATGAAAACCTGGTTCAGCCCGAATACGCTGGCCGCCGATGGCCCCAATGTGCGCTTTGCCAAGGCAACGCTGGAAGCCTGTTCCGGCGAAGGCTATGCTCTGGCCTGTGAGGCGCTCGCCACGCTAGATGCGCGGGAAGAAACCAAGCGCGTGAAGGCGCCAACGCTGATCCTGGTGGGTTCCGAAGAACGTAAATCCTTCCAGGACGCAGCAGATTGGATGCAGGCCACCATCCCTGGCAGCCGCAAAGTGACAGTGCCGGATGCCGGCCATGCTTCCGTGCGTGATCAGCCGGATTTCGCTGTGCGGACACTGCGGGGTTTTCTGGGCTGAACCGCAAAAGCGCCGTGGAAGATTTTGTGCAAGACTGCAAGGCTTAGGCGCAGCATGGCGGCCGCGCCGATGATGCTTCAGCCTCCCCGGCATGAAGACCGCAACCCAAATCCACATTGACCCTTCTGCGCCCTTACCATAACCTTTCCTGAGGAGAAGAACCGTGTCACGGCACATTGTCGCAAAAGTCGACGATATTCCGCCGATTGGCAGTGGCCGTGCTCGGCGAAGATCTCCGCGCCAGGGATAATGCGGCGGCGGCGCATCGCCATCCTATTCGGCGATGGGTTCGTGGTCTGATGCACGAAACCGACCTCGTCCACAAAATTACTGATAGGCCCCCTTGCGCCAGAGATAACGCCATCGCATCCGGGAAGCTGGCAACGGCTTCCCGGCCAGCACCACGCTTCCATGAAGCCTTGGCGGGGCTGATCTGCTAGGGTTGCCCCATGGCAGCGCGCACGATTCGCATCCTTGGGCTTGATCCCGGCCTTCAGCATACCGGCTGGGGGCTGATTGAATCGGATGGCTATCGGCTGCGCTTTGTGGCCGAAGGCGTTATCTCCACCTCCGCCCGCGATGCTTTGGGGGACCGGCTGCTGATCCTGCATCAGGGCCTGGCGGAAGCCTTCGCCAATCTTCAGCCGGATGAAGCGGCCGTCGAAAACACCTATGTCGCCCGCAATCCAGAAAGCGCACTTAAGCTCGGCCAAGCGCGCGGCGTGGTCATGCTGGCGCCGCGCCTAGCCGGCCTGCCGGTCGCGGAATATGGCGCCATGGAAGTCAAGCGCGCCGTGGTCGGCAATGGCCACGCCGCCAAGGAACAGGTGCAAGCCATGGTGCGCCATCTGCTCCCTGGTGTTACCTTCCGCCGCGCCGATGCCGCAGATGCACTCGCCATCGCCATCTGCCACGCGCATCATCGGCACACCAAAAAAATGCTCGCAAAAGGCTACGTTACAGCATGATCGGCAAACTCACCGGCCGGCTGGATAGCACCCATGAAGCCGGCTGCATCCTGGATGTGAATGGCGTCGGCTACCTGCTTTCCTGCTCCCGCAAAACACTCGATGCCCTCTCCGCCCGCGAAGGCCCACAGCGCGTGCTGGTCGAAACCCACCTCCGGCAAGACGCCATCACCCTGTTCGGCTTCGCCGACGCCACGGAACGCGACGCCTTCCTCGCCCTGATCGAAGTCAAAACCGTAGGCCCCCAAAAAGCCCTGCTGGTGCTCTCGGGCCTCACGCCATCCGAACTCGCCCACGTCATCGCCACCAAGGAACGCAAACGCTTGGGCGCCGTAAAGGGTCTCGGTGCCGCCACCGCCAACCGCATCGTGGACGAACCCGCCATGCAAAAATGGGCAGTCGGACGCGCCACCCCCAGCGAAGATGGCGAAGGCGCCAGCCCCACCCCAAACAGCATGGAAGCAGACGCCATCTCCGCCCTCGTCAACCTCGGCCTGAAACGCCCCGAAGCCACCACCGCCATCACCCGCGCAGCCAAACGCCTCGGCCCCGACGCCACCCTCAACGACCTCATCCGAGACGGGCTGAAGGAGATGGCGCGGTGATGGGGGGGGGAAGCCCCGGGGGGCTCTGCCCCCCGAACCCCCCGCCAGGAGAAATGCATCCTCCTGGACCTCCATCATGGGGGATTGGGGGGAGAGGGGCTCAGGGGGGAGAGGGGCTCAGGGGTCGCGTGGGGTAAGCGGGCACGCTGTGCCCCTCTCCCCCCAATCCCCCGTATTGGCGGGGTCCGGGGAGACACTGTCTCCCCGGCGGGGGTTCGGGGGCAGCGCCCCCGCGGAGCCACCCCCCCCATGACAGACGCCGATCGCCTTTCCAGTCCCGCTCGGCTTGAGGAGGATGGGGCTGAGGTTTCGTTGCGGCCGCAGACGCTGGATGATTTCGCGGGGCAGCGTGGGTTGCGGGAGAATTTGCGCGTTTTTATTGGGGCGGCGCGGGCGCGGGCTGAGGCGATGGATCATGTTTTGTTTCATGGCCCGCCTGGCCTTGGGAAGACGACGCTTGCGCAGATTGTGGCGCGTGAATTGGGCGTTGGTTTCCGCGCGACGTCGGGGCCGGTTTTGCAGCGCGCGGGTGATTTGGCCGCGATCCTGACCAATTTGCAGCCGCGCGATGTGTTGTTTGTGGATGAGATACATCGTTTGCAGCCGGCGATCGAGGAAACGCTTTATCCGGCGATGGAGGATTTTCAGCTTGATTTGATTATTGGGGAGGGTCCGGCGGCGCGCACGGTGCGGATTGATTTGCCGCCTTTTACGCTGATTGGTGCGACGACCAGGGCGGGGTTATTGGCGACGCCGTTGCGGGATCGCTTCGGTATTCCCTTGCGTTTGGTGCTTTATTCGCCTGAGGAATTGCTGGGCATCGTGACGCGCGGTGCGCGTAAGCTGGGCTTTGATTTGTCGGAAGATGGCGCGCGGGAGATTGCAAACCGGTCGCGCGGCACGCCGCGTATTGCGGGGCGTTTGTTACGGCGTGTGCGTGATTTCGCGCTGATGGAAGAAAAGGTCGCGGACCGCGCCATGGCCGATGCGGCGCTTAGGCGGTTGGAGGTTGATGCACTCGGCCTTGATGCGATGGATCGGCGTTATTTGGCGCGCATTGCGGAATACCACAATGGCGGGCCGGTTGGGATTGAAACGCTGGCGGCGGCCTTGGCAGAAAGCCGGGATACGCTTGAAGAAGTTGTGGAGCCTTTCTTGATTCAAGAAGGGCTTGTCTTGCGCACGCCGCGCGGGCGGGTGCTGGGGGATCGCGGCTGGCGACATTTGGGCTTGAGCCCACCTGCTGGGGTGCAACCCTTGCTCGATTTGCTTGGGGATCAGGAATCGTGAGCGCGCCGCATCTCTGGCTGTTGCGCGTCTATTTTGAGGATACGGATGCGGGGGGCGTTGCCTATCACGCGCGCTATTTGCATTGGGCGGAACGTGCACGGACGGAAGCCTTGCGTGCCATGGGTTTGCCGCATCAGGAAATGATTGCGCGGCATGGTGTCTTCCTCGTGGTGCGGCGGCTTGAAGTGGAGTATTTCCGGCCAGCGCGACTCGACGAATCGGTGGTGGTGGAAACGCATATCCGCCGGGTGACGGGCGCGCAGGTGTGGCTGACCCAGGTGGTGCGGCGTGAGGCGGAAGCCGAGGCACTCGCGGTCTTGGAAGTGCGGCTTGCCTCGGTAGGGCAGGAGGGCACCAAGCCGGTACCCCTGCCGGAGCCCTGGCGTTCGGCCTTGCGCGCGGTGGTTGAATCCGCGCCGGGGTGAACAAGATTCTGCCGGGAAAAGGCCGTTTTTCTCGGGTGTAGTTTTTTTGGGTGGCTTTGGCTGCCGGCAATCGTCCCGCTGGGGCGAAGGAGATGTGGCGTGGATCGTAGCGTGACCACTCAGGCGCTTGGGCAGGCGGCCCATGACCTTTCCCTATGGGGCCTGTTTTTGCAGGCGGATTGGGTTGTGAAGGCGGTGATGATCGGGCTGCTGGTGGCCAGTATTTGGGTCTGGGCGGTGGTGTTCGAGAAAGTCGTCACTATGCGCCGCGCCAATAAAGCGGCGGATGCGTTTGAGGATCGCTTCTGGTCCGGCGGCAGCCTGGATGAGCTGTTCACGCGCGAAGGTGAACAGCCGACGCATCCGATGGCGGCTGTGTTTGGTTCGGCCATGCGCGAATGGCGCCGCAGCGCGGGTGGCGTCAGTTTGCTGGGCGGCGCCAAGGAACGCGTGGAACGCGCCATGGGTGTGACCATCGGGCGGGAAATGGAAAGGCTGGAACGCTGGATGGTGTTTCTGGCGTCGGTCGGTTCGGTCGGGCCGTTTATCGGCTTGTTCGGCACGGTCTGGGGGATCATGAATTCCTTCTCGGCCATTGCGGGCATGCAGAACACGAATTTGGCGGTGGTGGCGCCGGGGATTGCGGAAGCTTTGTTTGCCACCGCGATCGGGTTGGTGGCGGCGATCCCGGCGGTGCTGGCCTATAATAAGCTCAACACGGATTTGGCGCGCTTTGCCGCGCGGCTGGAAGGCTTTGCCACTGAATTCGGCGCCATCCTGTCGCGGCAGACGGAAGTGGCCGCCAATGATGGTGGGCCGCGCAGCCCGAACCAGGCGGCGGAATAGGCCATGGCGGCATCCCTTTCAGGCGGGCGCGCTTCCGGGCGTTCGCGGTATCGCCCGATGGCGGAAATCAACGTCACGCCGCTGGTGGATGTGATGCTGGTGCTGCTGATCATTTTCATGGTCGCCGCGCCGCTGATGACGGTGGGGGTGCCGGTGGATTTGCCGAAAACCACTGCCCAGCCGCTCAATCAGGAAACGGAGCCGCTGACGATCACGGTCAATCCGGAAGGCAAGATTTTCTTGCAGGAAACGGAAGTGCCTTTGGATGGGCTGGTGCCGCGCTTGCAGGCGATTATGCGGGAACAGCCGCAAGGCGCGCCGGAGCGGCGGATTTTTGTGCGGGGCGACAAGGCCATTTCCTATGGCCGCGTGATGGAGGTGATGGGCACCATCGCCGGTGCGGGCTTCACCCGTGTGGCGCTTTTGGCTGAACAGCCAGGCGGGCCGCGCCCGGGTGGGGCAACGCCCCCGGCGGGCAGGCCCGCGACCCAGCCTGCGCGTCCGGCGGCGCCCCCCGCCACGCCCAATCGCCCTGCTCAGCCGCCCCGCTGAAGGCTGGGGAAGGAGAAAGCCTTGCCCCGGGCCCTGCCCGATAAGCGCCTGAACAAATGGCTGATGGTCTCGGCGGGGCTGCATGTCGCGCTGCTGGCTATCGGGGCATTGTTCTCGCTTTCGCGTTCCATTCCTGAACCGCAGGAACAAGGGATCGCGGTGGAGCTTGTGGCCCCTGGCCCGGCGCAGATGGCGCGCGCCGATACGCCTTCTCCGGTGCCGGCGCAGACCTCCACCCCCAACCCGGCACCACCAACGCCAGAACCCCCGGCGCCTGAGCCGCCGCGCAATGCGCCGCCCGAGCCAACGCCGCCGCCGCCACCCCCGCCGCCGGTGCCTGCGGCTGCGCCAACGCCTGCGCCACCAAGCCCAGCGCCACCCACGCCGCCTGCGCCGGCACCTGCGCCAAGCCCGGAGCCTTCGCCCGCGCCGCGCGTGACACCGCAGACGCCAACGCAGCAGCCAACACCGCCGCGGCAACAAGCGGCGCAGCCGCCGCGCCCGGAACCGCCCTTGCCGCTACCGCCGCCCCCGGTGCCACCGCCGCCTGAGCCATCGCGTCAGGCGGGCACGGGGCAGACACCGCCCGTGGCGCGGCCGCAGGAAAACAGCTCATCAGTACAGAATACGCTCGAGCGTTTGCGCAACGCGCAGCAGCAGGAACGCGCCCCAACCGCGCGGCCCAATCCTTCCGGCGCGCCGCGCCAGGGGGGCGGTTCGCCAACCGGCACGGCAGCGCTGACGCAGGGCGAGATTCGCGGCCTCGCGGATCAGGTGGCGGAATGCTGGAATGTGGATGCCGGCATGCTGGGGCTTCAGGACATTACGGTTGAATTGCGCGTGCAGCTCGATCCACAAGGCAATGTCCGCAATGTGGTGCCGGCGGGAAATATGCCGTCCGATCCGCGTGTGCGGTCTGTATTCGAATCGGCGCGGCGTGCTTTACTTGCACCCGCGTGCAATCCACTGAAAGTGCCTGCGGACAAAATGCAAACCGTGATGGCTTCCACTTTTCGCTTCAGTCCACGCGGGCTGATGCGCTGAATTCGGGATGATGGGCATGACAACTAGACGCTCCCTTCTGCTTGGTGCCGCGGGTGCGGTGACGGTCTCGGCGCTTGCGGGGGCGCCTGACGCAGCCTTTGCGCAAGGTGCCGTGATTGACATCACGCGCGCGCGGACAAACCCAATACCGATCGCCATTCCGGATTTCGCGGGCGCTGGTGATGGCCAGCGCTTCGGGCGAGATGTCGCGCGCGTGGTGCAGGATAATTTGCGCAATTCCGGATTGTTTCGCCCGATTCAGAATCAAGCCTTCATCCAAACGGCACAAACCGCAGCGGACCGGCCGCGTTTTCAGGATTGGCGCGTGATTGGCGCGCAGGCGCTGACAACGGGGCGCGCGGATGTGCAGGGTGGCAATTTGCGTGTGGAATTCCGCCTTTGGGATGTCTTACCGGGAGACCAATTGGTAGGCACCGCCTTCACCGCGCCCACCAGCAATTGGCGGCGCATCGCGCACATGATTTCCGACGCGATCTATGAAAGATTGCTGGGCGAGAAGGGCTATTTCGATACTCGCATTGTCTATATCGCTGAATCAGGCCCGCGAGACCGCAGGCTGCGGCGCCTTGCGATCATGGATCAGGATGGCGAGAATAATGCCTTCCTGACCGATGGGCGCGAAGCCGCCCTCACGCCGCGCTTCCATCCGGCGGCGGATCGCGTGGCCTTCATGTCCTATCAAAGCCGTGAACAGCCGCGCGTTGTCTTGTTTGATTTGAACACGCGCGGCCAGCAGGTGCTCGGTAATTTTTCGGGCATGACGCTTTCGCCACGCTTCGCGCCTGATGGGCGTTCCGTGGTGCTTTCCGCCATGCGCGGCGGCGATGCCAATATCTATGCGGTTGATTTGGCGAGCCGACGCGAAAGGCAGCTCACCAGCGGGAGTTCATTGGATGTCAGCCCCTGCTATTCGCCTGATGGTTCGCAGATTGTGTTCAATTCGGATCGCGGTGGAGATCAGCAGCTTTACGTCATGGATGCCAATGGCGGCGGTATTCGGCGCATTTCCTTCGGCCGCGGTCGCTACGCAACCCCAGTCTGGTCTCCGCGCGGTGATCTGATTGCCTTCACCCGCTTTGGTGGCGGCAGCTTCGCCATTGGCGTCATGCGCCCCGATGGATCGGGTGAGCGTATCTTGTCCGAGGGCTGGAAGATGGAAGCGCCAAGCTTCGCACCCAATGGCCGCATGCTGGTCTTTGGCCGGGAAACCCGCGCCACAGATTCGCGCGGCGGCGGCTTTTCCGCGCGCATCCACACCATAGATATTGCGGGCTTCAATGAACGGCCCTTGCCGACGCCAACGGACGCGACGGACCCGACATGGTCGCCCTTGCTCTCATAAGGCTTTTATTAGGTTTTGGCTTGACCCAAGCGGGTTCAGGCTTTACCGCACCGCACAAAGATACGATTTTCCTGAAAGGAAACCAGCCATGAACTTGAAATTCCTTGGTATTGCCAGCCTCGCGCTGCTCGCCGCCTGCTCCAATACTGATTCCAGCAGCAGCAG
>JAPLOJ010000418.1:0-3140 GCA_026400795.1 Alphaproteobacteria bacterium | reverse complement strand
CGGCACCGGTGCGGGCATGGGGGCCGGCAATATCCGTCCCGGCAGCCAGGAAGATCTGGTTGCGCATGTTGGCGACCGCATCTTCTTCGATTTTGATCGCAGCAATGTCCGCGCCGATCAGCGCCCGGTGTTGCAGCGCCAGGCGGAATGGATGGGCCGCTACCCAGAAGTGCGGGTGCAGGTTGAAGGCCATGCGGATGAACGCGGCACGCGCGAATACAATCTGGCCTTGGGTCAGCGCCGCGCCAATGCAACCCGGGATGTGCTGGCGGCGGGTGGCGTGAATCCTTCTCGGATTTCCACCATCTCCTACGGCAAGGATCAGCCGGCGGCGCTGGGTTCGGATGAAAGCTCCTGGGCGCAGAACCGCCGCGCCGTCACGGTGGTTCAGTAAGGGAAAGGGGCGCTGCTACGGCAGCGCCGCTTGATCAGCATGTCGAACGCAGCCTCCGTTTTCCGCTTGGCCGTTTTGGGGCTTGGCCTTGCGCTTGCCGCCCCCGCGCATGCCCAGGTGGAAAGCCGAGAGGGCATCGCGCTGCAAAACAAAATGCTGGATTTGCGGCGCGAGCTTGATGCCCTTCGCCGAGGCAGCGCCGGGGCCGCGCCAAGCGCGCCTTCGCGTGGGTCTGCCGCTTCGGGCGATGTGGTGCAGCAATTGCTGGGCCGCGTGCAGGAGCTTGAGGAAGAAAACCGCCGTCTGCGCGGGCGCCTTGATGTGGCCGATAACAATGATCGGCAAATGCGTGCTGAGATGGAAAAGCTGCGCGGCGATTTGGATTTCCGCCTGCAAGCCCTGGAGAAAGGGGCTGGCCGGCCGGCCGCCACGCGCCCTCCTCAGCCGGGGCCGGCGGCGCAAGCTCAGCCAGCCCCGGCCAGTCCGGCAGCCTCCAGCGCCCCCCGAACCGTTGACAAGGCCATTGCGGATGGCCGCACAGCCCTAGCGCAGCGCGACTTCCCAACCGCCGAGGCCGCCGCGC
This sequence comes from Alphaproteobacteria bacterium, assembly GCA_026400795.1. Lineage (GTDB taxonomy): Bacteria > Pseudomonadota > Alphaproteobacteria > Acetobacterales > Acetobacteraceae > Neoroseomonas. Next base: position 2,163 of record JAPLOJ010000418.1, on the reverse strand, counting down.
GGGAAGCGATCCGCGCCCGCCCCGGTGCGCGCGCCCAGGATGCGTCCTTGCTGCTGGGTGATGCGCTGATGGGCAAGCGTGATTTCCAGAATGCCGCGCTCGCCTATGACGAAGCCTATAGCCGCAACCGCCAGGGTGCCCGCGCGCCAGAGGCGATGATTGGCCTTGCCAATGCTTTCCAGGGCTTTGGTGCCCGGCGCGAGGCTTGTGAGACCTTGGATAATCTGCGGTCCAACTTCCCCAACCTGTCTGGCCCGCAGGCGGATCGCGCGGCTGACAGCCGCCGCCGTGCGCAGTGTCGGTAAGCCCCGCATGGGGATAGCCCGCTTCCTGCGCTGAGCCTTCCGGTCAGCCGCGCCGAATTCGCTGCCGCCATGGCGCCGCTTGGCCCATTCGGCGCGGTGCCTCGGCTTGCCGTGGCGGTTTCCGGCGGGCCGCATAGCCTGGCGCTTGCGCTTCTCGCGCGGGATTGGGTAGCGGCGCGCGGGGGCAGCGTGTTGGCTCTGGTCGCGGATCATGGGTTGAGGCCGGAAAGCGGGGCCGAGGCCGATCATGTGATGGCGCTTTTGGCCAAGGCCGGGATTGAAGCGGAATGCCTGCGGCTTGGCTTGCCCGGGGGCGCAAGGTTGCAGGAACGCGCGCGCATTGCCCGATTGGTAACGCTGACCCAGGCCGCGGCACGCCATGGCTGCCCTTGGCTATTGCTTGGCCATCATCGCGGCGATCAGGCGGAAACGCTCGCTTTCCGGGCCTTGCGCGGCAGCGGCGCGGCGGGGCTTGCCGCCATGGCGGCCCTGCGCGCGGCGCCCGAATGCCTGATCCTGCGGCCCTTGCTGGGCTTGGCGCCGGCGCGGCTTGAAGCGGTGGTGGCCGCCGCAGGGCTTTCGCCGGTGCGCGACCCTTCCAATGACAATCCACGCTTTGCCCGCATCCGGCTGCGCCAAGCCTTGAGCGACCCGGGCGGGGAAGGTGCGGGGGTTGGCGCCCTTGCTGAAGCCGCACAGGCTTTCGCCCACCGCCGCGCCCGGCAGGAAGCCGCGATGCTCGCCCGGTTGGCGACAGCGGCCGAAATCCGCCCGGAAGCCTATGCCTGGGTGGACCCCAAGGCGCTGGGGGCAGATGCGATTGGCGTTGCAGCGCTGGCGCGCCTGATCGGCCTGATCGGCAGCGCCGCCTGGCCGGTCCCGCTTGAGGCCACGGGCGCGCTGTTGGCGCGGGGTGGCGGAAGCCTTGCCGGCGCCTGGGTACGGCCCGGCGCGGGCGGGCACCTTCTGGTGGTGCGAGACCCGGGCCTGATCGCCCCAGCTCAGCCCCTGGCGCCGCCCTTTTTGTGGGATGGGCGGTTCCGGGTGACCGGCCCGGTGTGCCCCGGCTGGACCTGCGCGGCCCTGGGCACCGCGGCGACCGCCTTCCGGCACCAGACAAAAACGCCGCTGCCCGCGCTGCGCGCCCTGCCAGCGCTTTGGGATGAAAAGGGAAAGCTGGCGGTCCTGCCCGGGCTGATCTATGCTTCACCCGCGGAGGCGACAGCTTGGCGCATCACCTTCGCCCCGCGTGGCGGAGGCCTGCCTTTGGGCTGACCCTGCTTTTGCGACTGGAAGATTTCACGCGGGTCATTCAAGATGCGTGAAGCCTCACTATGTATGGTAGCGGAGGGGCGGTGGATTGCGCCGCCTGGCTCCTGAAGATGGAAGGGTCCCGGTGAATAATTTCAGCCGAAACATGGCTTTATGGGTGATTGTGGCGCTGCTTTTGGTGGCGCTGTTCAACCTGTTCCAACCGAGCGGCTCCAGCCGCCCTAGCTCCTCTCAAGTCGCCTATTCCGACTTTTTGAATGAGGTGCAGGCCGGCCATGTGCGCGATGTCACCATTCAGGGCCGCACCCTGACCGGCCAGCTCAGCGATGGCCGCCAATTCACGACCTATACGCCGGAAGACCCGGCCATGATTTCGCGCCTGACCGAAAAGGGCGTGCGCGTGGTGGCTCGGCCTGAGGAGTCCGAGGTCAATCCGCTACTGCATTATCTGGCGTCCTGGTTCCCGATGCTTCTGCTGATTGGTGTGTGGATATTCTTCATGCGCCAGATGCAGGGCGGCGGTGGTCGCGCCATGGGTTTCGGCAAATCCCGCGCCAAGCTGCTGACCGAAAAGCAGGGCCGTGTG
>JAPLOJ010000282.1 GCA_026400795.1 Alphaproteobacteria bacterium | reverse complement strand
GGCCAAGACAAGGACGAAATACACCGCCCAGCGCGTGAAGCGTTCCATTGGCGTGAAGCGCTGCCATTCGCGCATGAGGGCGTTCATCTAAGCAGCGCCCGAATACGCCCGGAAACAAGCTCCGCAATGAAGATCAGGGCAATGATGGAAAGCAGAATGGCCGCGACGAAATCATAATCAAACCGCTTGAAGGCCGCGAATAACGTACCGCCAATACCGCCGGCGCCGACAATGCCGACCAGCGTTGAGTTACGGAGATTGGAGTCCAACTGATAGAGCGAAAACCCAATGAAGCGCGAAGCAACCTGCGGCAAAACGCCATAGACCAGCACGGCGCCGAAGCCTGCGCCGGTCGCCCGAATGGCTTCCAGCTGCTTCATTGAGATTTCCTCGATCGCCTCGGCAAACAGCTTGGCGATGAAACCCATGGAAGCGATGGTAAGCGCGGCCACCCCTGCCATGGCGCCGAAACCGATTGCCTTCACGAAAAGGATCGCGACAATCACGTAATGCAAGCTGCGGCAAAAGGCGACAAAGCCGCGAGTGGCCACCGCAAGCGGCAAAGGCGCCAGGTTGCGCGCCGCCATCAGGCCGAGCGGCAGCGCCAACAAAATGCCCAGCGCCGAAGCAATTACCGCGATTTGCAGGCTTTCCAGCATGCCTTCAAACAGCAGTTCCGCGCGGGAAAAATTGGGCGGCCACATGCGGGCGAGGAAGCGCCCCGCTTCCCTGAAGCCAACCGAAAGCCGTGCCCAGGTGATATCCAGTTGCCCGAACGCGTAAATCGCATACAGCATCAGGCCAAATGCCGTGGCACGCGCGCTCCAATTCGGTGGAAAAGCGCGGCGGCGTAGCCTGCTTGCGCTCACAGCCAATCCTCACCGCCGTAAATCTGGCGGAGATGTTCTGGCTGCAAAGCCTCGGGCGGACCATCAAACACAATCTCTCCACCCGCCATGCCAATGATGCGCTGCGCGAAGCGCCGCGCCAGATCCACATTATGGATGTTCACCACCAAAGGCACGCTGGCCGAAGTGGAAAGCCCTGTCATCAGCTCCATGATCTCAACCGCAGTGCGGGGATCGAGTGACGAAGTGGGTTCATCCGCCAGCAACAATTCCGGCTGTTGCATGAGCGCGCGCGCAATACCCACGCGCTGGCGCTGCCCGCCGGAAAGCGCATCGGCGCGGCGCGTTGCCTGTTCTGGCAGACCAACAGCGTCCAATAGCGAAAAGGCACGTGCAATATCCGCTTCCGGATAGCGCCGCATCCATGCTTGCCAGAGTGAAACATAGCCAAGCCGGCCGGAAAGCACATTTTCCATGACGGTGAGGCGTTCAACCAAATTGTATTCCTGAAACACCATGCCGATGCGCCGGCGCGCCATGCGCAAACCGCGCCCGCGCAAGGGCACCAGATCCTGCCCATTGAGCAGGATCTCACCGGCAGTGGGCTCCACCAGCCGATTGATGCAGCGAAGCAGCGTTGATTTTCCCGTGCCGGAAGGCCCAATCACGGCCGTGATGCCCTGCGGCGCGATGGCAAGGTTGATCCCGCGCAAAACAGGCTTGCCCGGGACATATTCCTTGACCAGACCTTTTATAATTAGGCCCTGCATCGCGCCCGCTTGCATCCCTGCGGCCGCGCTGGCGCTTGCTGCTGCTGCTGTTGTTGCTGCTGGCGCTGCTGATTGCGGCGCTGTTCGGCTTCCAATTCGCGGCGGCTTTCAGCGTCAAAGGCCGAACGATTATAGGGCGCATTCGCCGCATCTGCCACCGCGCGCACCGGCGCCCAATGTTCGGAATAGGTCGCGGGCCAGAAGCGATCATTGCCACCAAGATCACGCCTGAGGGCTTCCGGAAAGCGATAATCAAAGAAGCATTTGCGAATGCGTTCCGCCAATTCCGGCTTCAGATCATGCGCAAGGGCGAAGGATGAAGTGGGGAAAGGATCCGATTCCCAAATGATCCGGAAATTATCACGCCGCACCTGGCCGCGCGCGACCATGCGGTTGAAAACATCTGAAGCCACAGGTGCGGCTTCATAATCGCCCGCATTCACGCCCATGACGCTGCGATCATGACCACCCGAATAGACCACGCGGTAATCCGCATCCGGCGTCAGCCCTAGCCCGGGAAAGAAGGCGCGCGGTGCCAGATTGCCGGAATTGGACGTAGCCGAAGTATGCGCCACGCGCTTGCCCTTCAGATCAGCCACCGACTGAAACGGGCTATCGGCGCGAACCAAGGTCACAACACGGTAGCTTTCAAAGGCATCCGGATTGCCCTTGATCGCGAAGGGTACGGCGCCGGCCAGGTTAACAGCAAAGGCTGTCGGCCCCGTGGAAAAGCCCGCGATATGCAGCCGCCCCGAACGCATGGCTTCCACCTGAGCTGCATTGCTGGTGACCTGGAAATAAACCACACGCCGCCCAACGCACTGCCCAAGATAGTCCAGCAGCGGACGGAATTGTGTGGCGTAAAGTGCGGGGTCTTCCACCGGCGTATAGGCAAACACCAGCGTGGAGGGGTCACGCTGCCGCGCCGTATCGGTAGGCGCATCAGCCACCATATCGCGATTGGCATCGCAATAGGCTTCATCCAAGGAACCGCGGAACGGGCATGCGGTTTGCGCTACAGCATCCCCGGTAAATGAGGTGACAAGCGCTGCGGCAAGGCCGATGGCGCCAAGGCTTCTGCGGAACATGGTGCTCTCCCTATGCTGGTGATTTGTATTGGTTGCCGATTTGGCGGCTTTGCATGCGCGCCGCAAGGTTTTGATCATGGCCGGACCAGAACCACCCCTTCCGGGGCCAGCGTGACCATGACCGCGCTACCGGCGCGACGACGATAAAGCCGGTCAGGGTGGATGGCGAAAAGCTCCCCAAGGGGAGTGGTGATAAGGTATTCCGTATGCGCGCCCATATAGGTTGCACGCGCGATCTGACCCGTGATGCCGGGGCCGCTATCCGAAAGCCGGATCGCCTCAGGCCGGATCACCACATCACATGGCCCATTCCCCAAGCCGCGATGGGGCAAGGTGAGCGTCAGCGCATCAAGTGCAACCTGCGCCGCGTCACCAGTGATCGTTTCGATACTGCCACGTACATGGTTTGCTTCCCCCATGAAGGTCGCGACAAAGATATTCTCGGGGCTCGCGTAAAGCGCCTCCGGCGTGCCGCTTTGCGCAATTTCGGCGTTGCGCATCACCACAATCTTGTCGGAAACCGCCAGCGCTTCCGCTTGGTCATGCGTGACATAGACAACAGTCAGACCCAGGCGTTGTTGCAGGGCACGGATTTCCTCGCGCATACTGCGCCGGAGCCGGGTGTCAAGATTGGAAAGCGGTTCATCAAACAGCAGCACTGCCGGCTCCAATACCAGCGCGCGCGCCACCGCCACTCGTTGCTGCTGCCCACCAGACATTTCCGAAGGCAGCCTTGCGCCATAACCACGCAGGCCCACGGTTTACAAGGCGGCTTCGGCCCGCGCGGCGGCATCCTTCTTCCCAAAACCTGAAGAAATCAGGCCATAGGACACATTCTCCAGCACATTCATATGCGGAAACAGCGCATAGCTTTGAAACACCATGGAGACATTGCGCTCACCAGCGGAAAGCAGCGTCACATCTCGCCCGCCGATGAAAAGCCGCCCAGCACTTGGCTGTTCCAATCCGGCAATCATGCGGAGAAGCGTTGTCTTCCCGCAGCCCGAGGGCCCGAGCAGTGTCACCAGCGTGCCGCCCTCAATAACCAGGTCGAGCAGCTTCACCGCCTCCACCTTGCCGTAGCGCTTGGCAATACCTTCAAGCCGGACTTCGGCGGCCTTATTGGTCATTATGCGCGCCCTCCTATCGGTGCGACGGCTTGGCGTCGGCCCAGACGCCGGCTGCCGACCAGCAGATTGATCAGGCCGATCGCCGCCATCATCAGCACAATCAGTGCGCTGGAATAGGCAATGGCAAGGCCGTAATCGCCATTGATGACACGGTTGATAATGAAGACCGTCGCCATTTCATACTGCGCCGATACCAGAAAGATTACCGCGGAGACCGTCGTCATGGCGCGCACAAACGCGTAGACCAGAGCGGTCACAATAGCAGGCTTCAGCAGCGGCAGCACCACGGTACGCAGGCTGCGGAAAGTGGAAGCGCGCAGCGTAACCGCAGCCTCATCCAAGGATTTGTCCAATTGACTCATTGCGGCAACACCGGAACGCACGCCCACCGGTAGGTTGCGGAAGACAAAGCAGGCGACCAGGATCATGGCCGTGCCGGTGATTTCAAGCGGCGGCAGATTATACGTCAGGATATAGGCAACGCCGATCACCGTGCCGGGCACGGCGAAGGTCAGCATCAACGCGAATTCCAAGGCAGTGCGGCCCACAAAACGCTGGCGCGAGAGCACCCAGGCCGCGAGCAACCCAAGTGAGGCCGTGATGGGTGCCGCAATGGCGGCCAGCGTGATGGTGGTGAACAGCGAATGCCAGGCGCCGCCTGACATGATCAGCGCGCCGCTGGCGCTCCATTCCAAGGCAAAGGCGCGCTTGAAATGGGAAAGTGTGGGCGTCCAATCCCGCCCCCAGACGCGCACGAAACCACCAGCCAGCGCCATGGTATAGACAGTGATCGTTAGCAACGCCCAGGGCAGCGCAATGGCGTAGGCCAGGCGGCGCACTGGGGCCGGCAGTGGTGTTGGCAGCCCGACATCGCCCTTGCCGGTGAGCGAGACATAAGACCGCCCACCAATGACCACGCGTTGAATGATGAATGCGCAGAGCGCTATCACCAGCATGATCCCGGCCAGCACCGCAGCGCGGCCAAAATCCTGCTGCGCGCCAACAACGGCGAAGAATATCTCAGTGGAAAGCACACCGAAGGATCCGCCCAGCACAATTGGATTGCCAAAATCCGCTAGGCTTTCAATGAAAACGACTAACCAGGCATTGGCAATACCCGGCAGCATCAAGGGCAAGGAAACAGCGCGGAAGGTTCGCATGCGGCTGGCGCGGAGTGTGGAGGATGCTTCCTCCATGGCTGGCGAAATGCCTTCCACCACGCCAATCAGCACCAGAAAAGCGGTCGGCGTGAAGGAGAAAACCTGCGCCAGCCAAACGCCATTGAAGCCATAAATCCAGCGGCCAAGTTGCAACCCGAACAGACTATCGGCCAATTGGTTCACCACGCCGGAGCGACCAAAAATCAAGATCAGCCCGAGACCTATCACGAAGGGCGGCGTGATGATGGGCAGTACCGTCAACAGGCGCAGGGCGCGGCGCGCAGGAAATCTGGTGCGCGTGACGATCAGCGCGAAGCAAAGCCCGAGCAGCGTTGCCGCCGTTGCGGTAGATGTTGCAAGCACGAGCGTATTCCAAAAGACGCCGCAATTTGCCCTGGAGGTAACGCAAGCAAGCCCCCAGATCTTGCGATCAAACAGCCGCGCCGCCATGGCATCCGCCACACCAAGATCACCTTGCGGCGTGAAGATTTGCGTGAGGATGGTGGTGACCGGCCAGGCAGTGAAGATCACGATGCAGGCAATCAGCACGCCGACCGCGCCGGCGATGAAGCGATCGCCCTTGAAATAGCCGCGCAGCGCCAGGCCATCGGTCAGCAGTATCAGAAAGCCGATGAAGCTAAGCGCGCCACCAAGCCCCATGCCGAATTGCCTGTCCTGCAATTCGCCAAAGGTTGCCGCAAGAAATGGCCAATTCCAGCCCTGAATGCCGATCGCGAAGCCTTGGGCGATGATGGCGCATAGCCCAAAGCTGCCGGCCAGGACCAGCAAACGCCCACGCGTCATGGCGCTTGCGAAGGGTAGCGCTCCAGGCAGTGCCAAGGCCAAGGCAGCAATGATTGGCCAGAACCAGAAGCGGCCGAAATGCAGCGCCTGCCAAAGGGCAGATGCGGCTTCCGCGTCTTCAGCGCCAAGGCCCATTAGTGTGGCAAGGCTGATGCCATCCTGCTGCATATGCCATGGCAGGATCAGCGTGCCCAAAGCAGCGATCAGCCAGAAAAAGAAGCTACTGCCAAAGAACATGGGGCGGGTCTTAGCGCGGCAGTGAACCGATCTCTCTCTCCCAGCGTTGCAGAATATGCCGGCGCCGATTGCTTTCCCCGTAAGCCGCGAAATCATAATCAATCAGCTTAACCTGGCTGAGGTCCGGGATACGGGGATCAGGTGCGGCGTCCTTATGCGCGGGCACATGCCATTGATTGGCCTTCGGCCCGATATCCATCGCCGCCGGTGTCAGATACCAATCATAAAAGCGCCGCGCCTGGGGAAGGTTTCGCGCGCCGCGAATGATAGACATGCAGGCCACTTCGTAAGATGTGCCTTCCGACGGATAGACAAGATCAATCGGAAAGCCCGCCTGTTGCATGGAAGTGACTTCCATATTGAAGCTGACCGCAAGCGCGGTTTCCCCGCGCGATACCGCCTGCATCGGTGCCGCGCCGGAACGCGTATAGGCATTCACATTGGGATGCAGCCGGCGCAAATAATCGAAAGCGCGGTCCTCATCCCAAAGCTGGATCAGCCCGGCGATGATCGTATAGGCGGTGCCGGAAGAATTCGGATTGGGTAATTGGATTTCGCCACGATAGGCCGGGTTCAGCATATCCGCCCAGCTTCGCGGCAGTGGCAGGTTCTTGCGCGCCATCAATTCGCGGTTCCAGGCAAGGCCAATGGCGCCGGATGAAACACCAACGCAGCGCTCACCGGACATGGCATGTACGCGCTTCGCCCAATCATGCAGCCCCGCCATATTGGGCGAGGTATAGGCTTGCAGCAGATTGCCCTCAGCGGCAGAAAAATGCGCCTCAGCCGATGCACCAAACCAGATATCGGTGCGCGGGTTTTGTGCCTCGGCGCGGATTTGTGCCAGGATTTCGCCGGTGGATTTGCGCGCCATGGCCACGCGAATGCCGGTATCGCGCTGAAAGGCGGCAGCAATTGCCTCACACCAATCAGCCGCCGGCGCGCACAGCATATTGAGGCTGCCCTGCGCTGCGGCAGGCAGGGCAGACAAGGCCAGGGCCGCAAGGCCGGCCAGCAGGCGAAGGAGCTTCTTCATGGCGTGGGGTTCCCGTTGCTTCAGCGCGGCAGGGCGCCGATGTCGCGATCCCAGCGCGCAATCAGCCGGCGCCGTTCAGCGGCCTGACCAAACTTCGCGAAATCATAGTCAATCAGGCGAATCTTCGAAAGATCTGGCGCATTGGGCGGCAGCGGTGCGGCGCGGTTCGATGGGGTTTGCAATTGCCCGCCCGCGTCAAAGCCAAGCTGCTGCGCCGGTGCCGTCAGGGCCCAATCATAAAAGCGCCGCGCCTGTGGCAGATTGCGCGCGCCACGAATGATGGACATGGACCCGATTTCATAGCCCGTACCTTCGCAAGGGGTGGCATAGGCAACGGGGAAGCCGGCATTACGTTCCGTCACCGCGTCATGCACGAAGGAAAGCGAAACACCTGTTTCGCCGCGCGCCACCGCTTTGATCGGCGCAGTGCCGGAACGAGTATAGGCATTCACATTGGGATGCAGGCGGCGCAGGTAATCAAAGGCGGGCTCTTCACCCATGATCTGCACCAGCGTCGCGATCACCACATAGGCGGTGCCCGATGAATTCGGATTGGCCATCTGGATTTCGCCCTTGAAGCGCGCATCCAGCAAATCTGCCCAGCAGGCAGGCGGCGCGATATTCTTGCGCGCCAGCAATTCCGTATTGATGCCAAAGCCGATCGCCCCCGCATACACGCCAATGGCGCGCTGCTGGGATTGGCGCCATTGCGTCAGGGCCCAGGGCTGCAATTGGACATTATTCGGGCTTTCGTAGGCCTGGGTCAGGTTTTCTTCGCCCGCCGCCAGATGCGGGTCCCCCGTGCCGCCAAACCAGACATCGGCGCGCGGATTTTGCGCCTCAGCCCTGATGGCGGCCAGGCTCTCGCCCGAGCCACGCTGCGTCATATTCACCCGAATGCCGGTATCGCGCTGGAAATTGGTGACAATCGCCTGACACCATTCGTTCTGCACCGAGCAATATAGGTTCAGCGATCCCTGCGCCTGCGCGGATTGCCCAAAGCCGAGCACCCCCAGCGCCATCGCCGCCAAAGCCAATTTTCTGGTGAACATCGTAAGCTCCCTCCCGATTTATGACGTTTTTATGACAGTCTTTTGGCAAAGCCGAAGGGGCTTGGCAATCCGGTCTTTGATGGGCGGATGGGATTCGAGGCGAGATTCTTGTGACCAACCCATTTACCTTGGAAACCATGGAGACGTCTGGGGGCACCCAAAAACTCAGGATGGTGGAACTTCAGACGCCTTCCCGTTCTATATGGGTCGTGGCTTCGCGGCACCGCAACTTGCCTGGGTGATGCGCCTTAATCAGGGAAGCACGTCAATCCAATGACGCATAGTGGAGCGCGTCCAGTTCAGCGCATGAGACCTACCCAATCGCTGCGCCGAGCGCCGGCTATTGAGCTAGATCATCAATTCCAGAGTTGCGCATTCCATTGTCTCGGATGACGTGCCCCCCTGAAATGTTTCCAAATTTCGGTAGAGTCTGTTTCTCAAGGGGACGGACGAATGAAGCGCAGCAGGTTCAACGATGAGCAGATCATCGGGATTTTGAAGGAACAGGAAGCAGGTGCGGTGACGGCGGATGTTTGCCGCCGTCACGGGATCAGCGATGCGACATTCTACAAGTGGAAGGTTAAGTTTGGCGGCCTGGAAGTGACGGAGGCCAAGCGGCTTCGTACGCTGGAGGAGGAGAACGCCAAGCTGAAGAAGCTTTTGGCCGAGGCAATGCTGGACATTGCGGTCTTGAAAGACATTTCCTCAAAAAAATGGTGACGCCCGGCGCGAAGCG
>JAPLOJ010000388.1 GCA_026400795.1 Alphaproteobacteria bacterium | reverse complement strand
GCGATTTCGCGTTCGAAGCGTTCAATCCAGCGGTTGCGATTATCCGCGAAATATTCCCAATCCAGCACCACCAGCGGCGGCAGCTTCAATTCAGATGGCATGACGGTTTTGGTATTGGTCGGCTGGCTATAAAAAGTGCGTCCGATCAACGCCTGGGTTTCCGGGTTCAGCAATTCATCAATGAACTTCATGCCGAGTTCCGGGTTGGGCCCGCCCTTCACCAGCGCCACGCCCGCCGGCATCGCGACCGTGCCTTCCTTCGGAAAGGCAAGGTCTACCGGTGCACGCTGGCTTTTGCGGAACAGCGTGGTGCGGCTATCGGGGGAAAGGAAAAGATCCACCTCTCCACTTTCATGCAGTTGCTGCGCCTGGGGCGGGTTGGTGGTGATTTGCAGGATGTTTGGCTTCAATTCGCGTAGCTTTCCGAAGCCTTCATCAGCCAGCTTGAGGCATTCACTGAGTGGCTTGCCGGTAGCAAGCTGAGTTGCCGCCAAAAGAGGCACTACTGCCTGCGTAATGCGCATGGAAATGACGATGATCTTGTCGCGGTATTTCCGATCCCAGCAATCGGCATAGCTGGTGGGGGCGGTGCGGACATTGCGCGTATTGTAGGAAATGGACGCCGCCGGGAAGCACCAATTGGTCCACATGGCATCGCGTGGGCGCGCTTCGGGCTGCACATCGGCCAGATTCGGGATGTCGGTGCCCTTCAGGGTGGTAATCAGCCCTTCACGCTCCGCCAGGATCAGCACCGGGTCATCCATCATGGTCACGGTCATGGTGGGGCGGGCGCGGTTGGAGCGCATTTTCTCAAGGTTGATCAGGCTATTCGTGCCCTCAAAAAGGATCTTGAAGCCATGCTTGCGTTCAATGACCGGAAACAGAATATCGGTCAGACCAGGGGAGGCCGGACCGCCCACAAAGATTTCACGGGCTTGCGCGCGCACGACGGCGGGGGCGGCCAGCAGTCCGACCGCAGATTGCAACAATAGGCGACGAGGGGGGGCAAAGGTCATCATGCGGCTCCATTTTCAAGGGGCAATATGCCAGCGCCCCGTATGGCCACGGGAGCAATAAGCGTGCCGGGGTCTGAGCACGCCAAATGACACGTAAACAGTAAGGTAATGGAGGCGCGCGCCTCACCCCCCCACCAGCTTCGCCACCACATAGGCAACACCGGCGGCAAGCCCGCCGATGAACAGCGTCTGCATTGCGCCGCGCCCCGCAGGCAGGCCGGTCGCTTTCGCCTTCAGCCAACCAAAGCCCGCCAGCGCTGCGCCGGTAATGCAGGCGGAAATCACCAGCGCCTGATGCGTGCTGTCCAGCAGCATATAGGGCGAAAGCGGCAATAGCCCGCTCACCACATAGGCACCGCCAATCGTGATGGCTGAACGCGCCGCGCGATCGGGCTGCGGTTCCTTCAAATCCAATTCGAAGCGCATCATGAAATCCACCCAGCGGCGCTTATCGGCGCAGATGCTGTCCACCGCCATGCGAAGCGCATCTCCGCGCACGCCGTAGCGATGCAGGATCGCGGCCACTTCCCAGCGTTCGCGATCCGGGTAGATTTCGGTTTCTTCTTCTTCGCGCCGACGTTCGGCGGTGAAATGCTCGGCCTCCGTGCGCGCGGCCAGATACCCGCCAAGTCCCATCGCAACACAGACTGCCGCTATTTCCGCAAGACCCGCCGTGACAATCAGCGGATTGGCCGCGACCACCCCTGTCAAGGCCGCCGCCAGTGCGAAGGGCACCGTCAAGCCATCGGCAGTGCCGATCACCAGATCGCGCACCACCTCATTCTGCGTGAAATGGCGTTCCTCATGCGGCGGACCTGGCGGCATGGGCCAAAGCCCGTCGCGGCTCGGCGCTTCAGATTCGGGGGGCTGCGTGCTCATCTCAGAAAGCGCTTTAGCCCAGAAACGATAGGTTTAGCGAGGGGAAGTATGCGCTGCCTCCTCTGGCCCCGTTAGGCCCGCCAAAGCTTCCTCCTCCGCCGTCAGATGCAGCGCCAGCAGCGCCTCCAACGCGAATAGGGTGCGCCTGAGCGCCGGCGCCATTTCTGCGAAGCCCCCCGGCGCTTCGGCAAGGGGCAAAAGGCTCGAAAACCGATCCGCCAGCCCCTCGATTTCGGTATGCATCCGCAGCAAGACACCAAGCGGGTCCTGACCACCCAAGCGCGCGGCAGCTTCGGGGTAAAGCGCGCTTTCCTCGGCGGCCTGATGCGGCAGCAATTCATCACGAAGCCGCCGTTCAAGCACGCGCAATGCGGCAAGCTGCGCGGGGCCTTCATGCAGCGTCTCACCGGCGCCGCGCAGCGCCTCCGCCAAATCACGCAAGCCCGCATGTTCGGCAACGCGGTCCGAAAGCCCAGCCTGGCCCGAAAGCCGCGCCGCGGCACCATCCTTCCCGGGCAGCAGGGCGCGGAGCGCATAAAGGATGGCGGCGACATCAATCGCTTCCTGCAACAGCGCGCCGGCGAGCGGGCTCAGCCAGCCCAAAGCCGCCGCCACCATGGCGATCAGTGATAGCCCCATGCCCAGCAGAATGGCTTGCAGCGCAATGCGGCGTGCGCGGCGTGCAATGGCAATGGCTTCCGGCGCACGGTCCAGCCGATCCGCGAGCAGCACAACATCACCCGCTTCAGCCGCGGCGGCGGTGCCATGCGCGCCCATGGCAATGCCGACATCAGCAGCGGCCAGCACCGGCGCGTCATTCACGCCATCGCCCACCATGGCGACCGGGCCATTGGCGGCCTCGGCCCGCAGCGCAATCAGCTTTCCTTCTGGGTCGCGGTCCGCCAGCATCGCATCCAAACGCAATGCAGCGGCGATGGGCGTGGCAGCGGCGGCGCGGTCGCCCGTCACCATCAAAATGCGGCGAATGCCAAGCTGGCGGAGTGCCCGCACCGCGCGGGGCGCTTCTTCGCGCAGCCCATCCGCCATGATGAAGGCCGCGGCCGCGCGCCCTTCCACCGCCAACCAGCCGACCG